>VGZN01000513.1 GCA_016872635.1 Planctomycetota bacterium
TTTGATACGCTGGGGAAGACACCGCGCAATTTCCGGATCGATCCGTTCGGTCAATTGCTCCTTGCTGAGAACCAGGATAGCGACACCGTGTACTCCTTCCGGATCGACAGTGCGACCGGTATGGTCAAGCCAACAGGTTACTCCATTCGACCGCTGAAGCCTGCGTGTATTAAGTTTTTGATGGAACCGCAAACTTCGCTCCGCTGATTCGGGCAGGTCGTGGAAATGTATGCGTGGCTGGTAACGATTCGGCTACGCGGCGATTGGTGATCGCCATATTGTCGGAGTCCAGAAATGGGATTGCCATGCATCTTTGGTGGAGCACTCGCGGACACGCAGTTCGGCCGAGTCGACTTCGACGTAGAAGAAGGCCTGGTTACCTCCGCTGAAGTGGCTTGAATTGTCGACATTGAGAAGTTGGATACCCGTCTCCGTCTTTTCGTGAGTCCCATTCCATCGTTGGATAGTTCGAACGTGGGTATGGCCATAGAGAATCGCAGCGATGTTCGCTTTTTCGATGGCTTGGTAATACGCTCCTACATCGCATGGATTCCATTCCAATCCAAGATTCTTCTCGTCGGTCGCGTCGCAGCCTTTGCTGTAGCGAACCACATCAACATGGTGGGTTAACCAGACAGGGCGACGGCTATCGCCAACGTGTTGTTGGAGGTCACCGATTAAGAAATCGAGGCTCTCCATAGGATTGTAGCGTCGCTTTTGCGATACCGAATGATCCTGACCAACGACAATGCCGAGATGGATGCAATGAAGCGGTCCCCAGTCCCATGAGTAATGCAAACCATTGGCTGAAATCGAAGCGACGGATCGTCGTCGATTGCGTTCGATCAAGCCATCGATGGCGAGCCCATCCCCGCTAGGGCTGTCGTGGTTGCCGTGGACTTCAAAGACCGGAAACTTCAATCGGCCTTCGGTCCCGGTCAAGCCATAGTCGGCGACGTAGCCGTCCCATTCGGTCCGTTGCATCGCAGACTGCGTAGCTCCACGTTTGTCACCGGTGTCGATGATATCTCCCGCGTGCATCACACCTCGGACTGCACCGACGGTTCCTCCGCCAGCTTCCTCCGGGATGGACGTACCAGGTAGGCTATTCATCGTATCGATCAATCCGCGGCAAACGGCTACCGATTTCTCATCGAGTGTATTCGGTGATTTTTCGTTCGCGAAATAATGCGTGTCCCCGATCGCAAAGAAGGAGACGGTCGATTCCTGGGAGCTCGGCTGAAGTGCGCCGAATCCGTGTTGAACAACCGCGTTGCAACTAGCAGCGGCGGCGAGGGATTGCTGGAGGAAGTACCGACGATTCCGTGAGGGATTCATGTTGCGTTTCGCGAAGTAAAGAAGGTGAGTCACGAGGGTTCCAGCGCCCCCTTCCACTTCGGATCAGCCGCTGTGGAATCGGGTGAGGAAATCCCGTAACTGTACTTGACCGTCATGAGTATTCTCAATGATGGTGGGCTGATCGTCAGCGGTTGCGGTGACTTTCAATGTGCTGCTTAAGTTCCGCGACTGCTTTGTTTGTGCGACCGTTGCGAAGTGCATCAACGATGCGCTGATGGCTAGCCACGGCCGTTTCCCATTCCGCTTTCTTGACGCTATCGCGAAACTTTTGAAAGAAGACCTGAAGCATTTCACCGAATGCGATCATCGGGGCCAAGCCGCTCGCTTCGAGGAGTGCGCGATGGAATCGAATATCCAGATCGATTTTGGTTTGAAGGTCCTTGGCGGTTTTCAATTGGTCCACCAGGTTTTGCAGCGTATCGATCCAATCCGGATGACCCGAGCAGTGCCGTATTACGTGGGGGATAATGCCCGTTTCCACGATGACACGCGAGTCGATCAATTCCTCGGGATCGACTTGGTGGAGCGATGCGTGGAAACCAAGATTTTGTGTCATCCGTTGCCAGTCGAGCTCGCCGACGATCAACCCAACCCCGGTTTTCGAATGAACGATACCCAGGAACTCCAGGGCTTTGGTGGCTTCTCGCAAGCTGAGTCGGCTGACGCCGAACTTTTTAGCAAGCTCGGATTCGGTAGGCAGGCGGTCTCCAGGCAGCAACCGCTCGGATACGATCAGCTCCCGAATCTGTTCCGCGACCCGGTCCCGGATGAGGGGGCGGGTTACCGTGGCGATCGCATCGACGCGCTTGATCGTGGCTATTCTCTTTTTTGTGCTGGTCACTTGCGGCCCCTTCTCTCGATTCGTTAGATTATCTGACAATCGGACCGCAGGGTCAATGGTTGGGTCTCCTCTCTCTTGTTTGCGCAATCCATCAGGAGGTACGCTGGCATGCCGACAGTCGCCATCACCGATTACACTTTTCCGGATCTGGCTATCGAGCGATCGATTTTGGAACCGCTGGGGATCGAGATCGTTCATGGGCAGTGCAAGACGCCGGAGTTATTGATTCCGCTAGTCGAAAACGTTGACGCGGTGATCACGCAGTTTGCGCCGGTGAACGCATCCGTCATCGGAGCGATGAAGCGATCCAAAGTGATTGTACGTTACGGGATCGGGGTCGATAACGTCGACTTGCAAGCAGCCAAATCGCGAGGGATACCGGTTTGCAATATTCCAGACTACTGTATCGATGAGGTCGCGGATCATACGTTGGCCTTTATCCTGTCGACGACGCGTCAGGTTCTTCCCAATTGCTTACATATCCGCGACGGGAAGTGGGGATTGGCTTCGGATTTGACGCAGATGCGCACGATGAAGGACCAAACCGTCGGGGTTGTCGGATTCGGCCGGATCGGTCGCGAAGTGGCTGCGAGGCTCAAGGCATTCAAGGCCCGTGTGCTGGTGTTTGATCCCATTGTGGATGCAGCGACGCTCCGCGAGTTCGGGTGCGAAGGAGTGAGCATTGAGCAGTTGCTTGCTGAGAGTGACATCGTGACGCTTCATTGCCCATCGACAGCTCAGACCAAGAAGCTGCTGCGAGCGGAGACGATCGCTGGTATGAAAACAGGTGCGATAGTCATCAATCTGGCGCGAGGAGATTTGATCGATACTCCAGCGATGGTCGACGCTTTGACCAGTGGAAAATGGAGTGCGGCGGCGATTGACGTGTGCGATCCGGAGCCGATTCCAGCGGACAGTTTGCTTCGGTCTCTCCCTAATGTGATTTCGGCGTCGCATATCGCTTCCGCAAGCGTGCGAGCCGTTCGAAAGCTCCGTGAGACAGCGGCACAGCATGCCGCCGCTGCACTGACGAATCAACCCTTGCAACATATCGTCAACGGTGTTCCATCGCCGGTTTGATTGCATCATTCATTCTTGTCCCCAATGTTGAATCGAGCGGGCCCTTATTCCCCTTCGGAGAAATGAACATGCCAAAGCCTTTGTTTCATGGAGTCTGCGCGTCATCGATCACTCCGTTTCATGAGGATGGGAAGTTGTTTTTAGAGCGATTGGGGCCGCATTTAGATTGGTTGATCTCCGAGCGAGTCGACGCGATCTCGCCGCTCGGTAGTTCGGGCGAGTTTGTGGCGATGGAGTGCGAGGACCGAAAACGGGTACTTGCTGCCGCCTTGGAAAAAATCGCGGGGCGTGTGCACGTGGTCGCTGGGACACATGATTATTCCACTCGCCGCACGATCGATTTATCGAAGTTTGCCGAATCGCATGGCGCCGATTCTCTCCTGATCGTACCGCCCTATTACATGGCTCCAACGCCAGCGCAGGTCATGGACCATTATCGCCGGATCGCCGATGCGGTTACGATCCCGATCGTTCTCTATCACAACATCCCACTGACGTCGGTAGATTTACGGACGGAGCACTTATTGAAATTGTACGAAGAGAAGGCGATCGGTGGGGTGAAGATGTCGAACCCGGAGCCTGACCGGATCTGTGAATTATTGCAAGCAACCGATGGCAAGTTCTTTACCTATGCTGGGATCGATACAGTGGCCTTTGAGGGGTTATGTCACGGTG
>VGZN01000514.1 GCA_016872635.1 Planctomycetota bacterium
AGCCATGAATTGAATGATCCACCGCAAACGGAGTGATGGTGAAGTCGCCGATGGTCACCTGCCTTCCCGAATGCATCTCCCGGTGCCGCCCATCGGGAATTCGAGATTGGTTCGCGAAGACCTCTCCCACCAACATCATTTTGCTCGTTCCCTTGCTCGCGTACACCGGAATCGTTGAAACGGTGTGCTTGAGTAGACCGACGTGATCGAGATGTGCATGTGAAAGCAGGATTGCATCGGGTTGGAACTCACCAGAGAAAAGCCCCGGAACACATGGTGCGATTCCGTTCGCCTCGAGTTGGGTCGTAGTCATGCGACTGAGTTCGGTCCGATCATAGGGTTGGCGGTTTTCGTCGAATATCGGCATGCCTACATCGAGAATAATGCGGGTCGTGCCTGACTGGACCTCCAGGCAACTGCCGCCGACCTCTTTGCTTCCTCGGTGAATGGTGACTCGCATTCGTGTGCTGATTCTTGACTTTCGTTGTGTGCGGACAGAAAGGGTTTGATTGGAAAAAGACTCCCGGAGGACCAAGGGTTCTTCTCGCTTATCGTTGGCCGTCACCCCATGGTTTGCTGGTCCGATCCGCTTGTCTCTCGCGGCCTGAATAGAAATCAGTTTGCGAGCGAGGCGGTCAGCCGGCAGGATTGCACCAACAAGCTTCCCTAGCTGGGAACAGCTACCTCCGGGAGTCTCCGCTAAAGAATACCAGCACGCTCTGACAGGGTTGGGTCAGAGCAATTGAAAATTAGATCCGAGCCGGGCGTTAGGGGCCTCGAGAACGATTGCATTTGAGATCATTGGGCAGGCTCAGGGCAAATGAAGCACCCGATGTCAGCCGGTTGCCCACCATGCCGAACGATCCAGTCGCGAAGCTCAGCGTTTCGTTCAAGAAATGCGGCTCGACTTTCCCAAGGGCAGACCTCGACCGACGCTGGTTCGTAGAGGCTGTACATCTTGGACCTGTACTCCGGCCCCGCGATATCCATGACTCGAAGAACGTTTTCGATCGCACCATTTGTGAAGCCCAGCTTTCTGAACTTCGGTTCAGCAGTTTTTTGGATCGGCTCTGCAAAATGCAGCGTCTCGAACAAGAGCCTAACCGCGAATGCAATCTCATCTTGGCCCAGCGGCGATTTAACGGACATTCAATCAGCGTCCCCAGGCTTGTCCAGATAACTGCATCCACATGACGTTGATCGAGCATGAAGAAAGCGAGCCAGTTCCAAAACAGATCCACTGAAGTTTACAACGTGGAGCGTTTCGAGTCGTAGTGAAGCTCAACCTTCCTCTCGACCGTTTCAGACATGCTGTAGCCCTGCTCGAATTGCCTGACCAGAAAGGCAAGTGCGGCATCGCGGGCTTGTCGTTCCGAAGCGTCCAAGGTTGGCTCATCAACGGGATAGTCGCGAAGCATCAACGGCATGATCTGTTTTGTAATCATCATTCCAGCGACACGCGTCGCGAGATTGATGAGTTCGATCCGGTCTGACTTGATGATCTCGTTTTCTCGGATCACTCGCTCGGTCGTTTTGGGTGGACTGACCTTCGAATCACTCGTCTGCTTCAGCTTGGTTTTCATTGCATCTCTTTCAAAACGTTGGTGTGGAAGTCCAAGTTTTGAAGCATGCACCTGACACAGTTGGGTCAGGGGGGCAGGCTTTTGTCAGAATTGATTCGGATGGCCTTGCGAAGCCGCTCAAGAATCGAGGCTCGCAGTTCGTTGGGCTCGATGATTTCTACGTTCCCCGTCCATCCCAAGATCCAGTGCTCAATTTCATCAAGGCCATCGACTGTGAACTTTAAGGTGACACCGCCGTCTCGATGCTTGACGGTTTGCTGCGAGTGGTGCCAATGGGTCTCCACCACGGTTCGAGCCGCCGCCGCATCGAATCGTAGCTCCACGTTGTAGCAACGCTCGCCACGATACACCGACCAAGCGTTACCAAAGTACTCGCGAAGATCGAAGTCCTCGGGACAGTTGGCAATGGCCTCCGTTTGCCGAAGGCTCTTGAATCGAGCAGCTCGAAAAGTTTTTGGTCGCGTTTCTCCATCAATGTGTCCGATGACGTACCAAGCCTGCTTTACTAGACAAAGGCGATACGGGTGAATTGTCAGTTTGATCGGCGAGTCTTCGTAAGGTGATTCATAGACGCCTGTGATTTGATTCGTGCCAAGCAAGGCAAGTTGAATTGTCTTTAAGATTTCGCCATGTTGACTATGGTCGGCCAGTTTCAAATCGAACACATCGACCAAACGCATCGCGTCCGCGATGATCTGTTTGGTCTCGTCTCTGGACGTTGACGCCAATCGAGTTGTGGTCGGGCTGGCCCCTAAGCCAATGTTCAGCCCAGGAGCATTCGAGAGCGCCGTCGCGATCGCCTGCCCGAGTGCCTCTTCATCATTGAGCATCAACGTCGGGAACCGGAAGTCCGACCGAACCCGGTAGCACTGTTCTTCTTCGCTGAAGTAGAACGGAACGCCGCAGAATTCCAGGACATTCAGATCGCGATGCACGGTTCGGGCGGAGCACCCCAGTTCCTGTGCAATCGCAGATACGTTCCACCGTCCCCGCGACTGAATCAGGTTCAAAATGCGCAAAACACGAGCAATTCGCTCGCTTTGCTTAACCCGCCGATCCGCATCCCGCCGACCCGGAATGTTTCTCGGCACCGGTGTTTTCTTTTTTGCCATTGGAGCATTGTACCAACGGGAAATGACACGGATGGGTCAGCGATACATTCAACTGATCGCTTTCCATTCCTCGCCGTTGTTCTCAAAGAGGTAAACATTCCCGAGATTCTTAAACTTGCCCTCGTCATTAATCTTCTTAACAAGCTGAACGGTCGCCTCGCGGGTCGGATCAGGTTTTTGGTTTATACTAAATACCGCTATGTCGATCGTTGCTTTCACTAAAGTATTCTTGCCGTAACACTTGGCCACTCTCTCGATTTGCGATTGTGTGGCAAGCTCAGACCCGTACCACATCGCTTGCAATAGAGCTTCAAATAGTTCGCTGTCTTTGCCAACCTTAACTTCACCCGCGCAAACTCGATTCCCTGCTAACAGTAATAGGTCCATCCCTCCAGATCCTGAAGTGGTTGCAGCGCCACCACCAACAAATTGTGCGTTAGGCGTCCGCAGCGGCGCAATTTCTCGATCTAGGTACTGAATTGTGACACTAGGGACTAGGTTACCAAGACTTATAGCTAGCGAGGAATAATGCGATTTAAAGTAGGTCGCGGCATCGACAGTGTTCTTGACTTTAGATAACGCTTTCGACTCCGCGCGTAATAGGTCTTCAGTGCGGTCGTGAAAACTCTCTTGGTAGGTGTATTTCTCAATTTCTTTAACCGACAGCTTCCAAAGCTCCTGCAGGCAATCGACGTTACTGGCAAAAAAGGCGGCTTGTTCGCGCTTTAATTTCTTGGTCCAGTCTCGAAATGCGAAGCGGAAGCTTCGTAAACGAGTTCTTGGGACAAGAATGCTATTCTTTTCAGCACTGAGTTTCGATTGATACTTCCCGCCTTCCAGAACGCTTAACAGTTTTTTCCAATGGTTTTCTTCGCCAACGCTCGGGAACTTACCGACTAATTGAGCAACTTGCGATTGGCTCAACTCAACGTCCCACGAAAGTGGCTTGTCACTACTGACGATCAGGCCGGCTGTAGTTAGCTGACGGACGACTATGTTTTCGCGATTAGTGGGTAAGTGGTACCAGTTCTTGCCTGCTGCGTTTTCAGATCTAACTATTTTGGTCATTGCATCTTCCTTACGAATGGACTGGGCGAATCTGTGGTATGTATTTTAGACGGTGACTGGTGAGCAATTTAACACAGGCATGCCCTATAGGAGAGGTATTGTCAAATGTTGTGTTTTGGGATTTTGAATTAGGCGGCATCCTGCAGGATTCCATCGACGAACTTTCTTCCTTCCAAGAGGGAGATGATGTG
>VGZN01000515.1 GCA_016872635.1 Planctomycetota bacterium
CGAGCGAGTTGCCGCGTGAGGTTGGTCAAGAGTTTCGTGGAATCGACTGCGGCTTGGTTTTGGTAATCGCGAATATTTCCAAAGAACCGTCCATCGATCCTTTGGCCAGTACTGTCCACAGCGGGGCCAAGTTTGAATCCAATACCGATCATCGGATCGATCGCGCCGCGGTCGGCGGGGGCCCCTTCCCCGATCGATCGATAGCGTCTTCGGAAACCGCCGATCACATCGAACGCCTCCAGAGCAAAACCTGGTGGATCGATTTTATGATGGCATGAACCGCATTGCGGGTCGTGTCGATGTTTCGCCAATTGGTCAGGAATTGAGGTGGTGCCTCGCACATCGGGCTCGATGGCAGCAATGTTTGCTGGTGGTGGTGATGGAGGTTCGCCGAGCAGTCGATCCATGACGAACGCACCGCGAGGGACAGGAGATGTCGTTGTCCCGTTAGAAGTGATCTTTAGAATCGAAGCCTGGATCAGGAAACCGCCTCTCGGGCAATCCTCTTGCAGTTGCACACGTCGGAACTGTGTCCCAAGAACGCCTGGTATTCCATAATGGACCGCTAGTTTTTCGTTGACCATGACAAAATCGGATTTCAGCAAATGCGATGCGTTGAGATCACGATCGATCAGTTCCTTGAAATAGGCTCGCGTTTCGGCAACCATCGCGTCCTGAAGGTTTGGGCTGAACTCTGGATAGAGTTTTTTTATCCGGATCGGTTGCGGCTATTTGATTTAGTTTCAACCATTGGCCTACAAAGTCATTGATAAATCTGGTGGAACGAGGATCTGCCAGCATGCGTTCGACCTGGTCGTGAAGCGTTGTCGGTTGCCCCAATTCCCCTTTGGATGCAAGTTCCATCAGTCGATCGTCCGGGAGCGAATCCAGAGGAAATACGATAATCGTGAAGCCAAGGCGAACTCTGTCTTCGCATCGGGATAATCGGTGAGATGGAAGAGAAAATTTGGAGAGACGAGGGAGGACCGATAGGCTGTCCGCATGGCATCCTCGAAGCAATCGCCTGACTCGATTTGCTTCTTCACGATGCCGAGATAGTCGGACGTTACATTGTGCGGGACAGGTTTCCGAAAGAGCCGAGGAAGAAAATCCGCAAGCAATCGTTCGGCATCTTGGAGCGGTGATTCGCTTTGAACCGTCCAAAGGCCCGGTTCCTGATCTGGGCGATTCATGCCTGCACCTAGTTGGGGCGGACGATAACGTACCGGAGGACGGATTTGGTTCGGTTCCTGGGAAGGAAACGGAGCGATAGGTAAATCCCCAAAAAACGCTCGGTGGCTGGCTGGAGGCCACGTTTCATAGAATGGTCCTTCGACATCCAGCCAATCGACGACAATGCCTGGGCCCGTGAACTCGATGGCCCGTTTCTTTTTGTGGTAGTTGGCGGCGGGTGCGAGCGAGGCGGCATTGAAACCGATAAGTTCGTTTCGGTTCATCCAAACATAGAGTTCATGTTCCAACGGTTTGTCGTTCGGGGCATTGAAATAGCCGAGCACATAACTTGGATGTCGCCCTCCTCGACCGTCACCGGTGAGTTGCACCACCGATAGTCTCGCCGCCTCGTTTCCTCGCCCCGGCAGTATTTTTCCTTGATCCCATTGGAATCCCCAGAGGGATATTTTTACTCGGTAGCGTGCTGGATAAATAGTGACATGTTCGGTGAAATACGGACAGACAGATTCGTCCTCGTGGCGGAATAAACCAACACTAGCTCCATTATTGAATGAGCCGAAACGCTCGTGGGCCCCCTGATCCAAGTAGTTCTGCTCACTCGCCGGGGGGAATGTAGGGTCTAATTTCCCGTCCTTGAGAAGAACACCATCGCCATTCATAACGATGTGCGCAACGAATCCACCGCGATTGACAAGCGATATTCTGCGATGGTGAATCGTGGGTGGCTCAGGGCGTGTCGCAATGGCATCATCGAGGATGCGGTCTGCCACCTCAAGGTATTTCGCGATGTTCACGTGGGAGATATCGAGCGCCTCGGGATGTTTATCAAAACCATGCGTCTGGCCGTCAGCTGGAAGATAATTAGCTAATGCGATTCCGGGCATTTCCAGCAAGTCGCGGATCGTGTTCTCATACTCGGAGCGAATCAAACGCCGCATGGAAGGAGTCGACCGAGACGCATCGGCATCCCAATCGTGTAGCAGTTTTGTGATCGACTGGATTGCAACACCTAGATCTTGCGAATTCGGTTGCTCGGAATCGCGAGGAGGCATCTCACCGGCGACGATGCGGTCCAAAACTTGTTCCCATCGCCTTGTGTTCTCTAGGGTAGTGCCATTACTTAGGGCTTGGAGATCGAGGCCCGCTTCGATATTGCTAGCCGAATGGCAATCGTAGCAGTAGTGGTTAAGAAAGCGTTCGGGCAATTGCCCCCTTGCAATTTGACCGAGCAAGCAGCAGCAACCCACTAGAGTTGTACCTATCGTCAAGCCAGGCGAGAGAACCACCACTAGGAAAACTCCAACCCTCTCAAGGTCCCTTTTCCTGATGAAAAGGTATCGGTTTCTATGCCGAGGCGCTGCAGCATTGATACGTACAGATTGGTCAGCGGATAATTGTTATTCTGGTCGAATGCGAGGTGTTGACCATGTCGGAATCCACCACCCGCCAGCAACACGGGAAGGTTGTCATTGGAATGCGAATTGGCGCTACCCATGCATGTTCCATACAGGACCATGGTTCGATCCAACAGCGAATAGCCCGCTTCAATGGAGGAGTTGAGATTGGTCAAGAATCGGTTTAAGGCATCGAATTGACGTCGCTCGTGACCTTGTAATTCCGAGAGTACTTCAGGCCGATTTCCGTGGTGCGTAATATTATGGATGACCGTAGTATCGATCATTAGCGAAATGATACGTGTGGAATCGGTTTCGAGAGCGAGTTTCATCACGTCGAACATCATCCCAGTACGCTCGACGAACTGTTGGGGGGCCATATTCTCCTCAGGCGCCTTGGCCTCGACCTTAAGCTTTTCCCGATACTCCCACTCCTGAGCGGAATGAAGCCGGCGTTCCAGGTCGCGCACAGATGTTTGGTACTGTTCCATGCGCTGTTGATCACTCTTCGACAAATTTCGATTCAAGCGGTTGGATTGTTCCATTATAAAGTCGAGGGTGCTTTGGCCGAGTTGCAATTGCTGCACACGCGTTTCAACCTCGTTGGGCTTGCCTTGGACAAATAGCTTTTCAAAAAGCTGTCGTGGGCTTTTGTCCGAAGGAATCGATGCACCGCTTCGGGTAAAACTCAAGGTTGAGTTTTCATTGGTAATCGCAAGCACCAAGGATGGGAATCGAGTCGCGTTTCCCACGTGTTCGGCAGCAAATTGGTCGAGTGATACCCCGTTTCGGAAGCCCCCTCGTTCCGGATGAGGGGTCCCTGTGAGGAAACATCGTTCTGCCGCATGGCCTCCCGTGACGCCGGGTTAACTGACACCTGAGAAGATGGTGAGCTGCTGTCGATGGGATGACAATCGCTCTAGATAGGGACTCGATCGGTAGTCGAAGCCATCACCGTCAGGAAAAAAATTCTTGGGAAGGATGCCCATATTGGTTTCGATGCAAACCATCCGACGTGGTGATGGGTCTCCATCGGTCGCGATGGTTTTTCGCATAGCATCAAGCTACGGCAGCGCCATAGCGATTCCCGCACCCTTGAGAATAGCCCGCCTTGACAGTGCCTTCGATCGCCCTATGTATCGCATACTTCCTCCAAGAACCGACGGAATGTTGAGGTTGAGTGGATCGAAAGTGGATTGGTTGTAAGGCTATTTCAATAGCTTTAACCAAGACAGTGACTGCTCTTGCCAAGCATCCCACATCGGGCCTTTGTACCCATTAAGTCCATGTCCTCCCGAGGGAAGCTCCAAGTATTTCGCTGGTACACCTTTGGCTTCAAGCGCAGCGTATAAAGCT
>VGZN01000516.1 GCA_016872635.1 Planctomycetota bacterium
GATCCAAAGCGACGGAAAGATCGTGGTCGCAGGATCCAGCCATAATGGCAGCAACTATGACTTCGCATTGACGCGTTACAACTCCAACGGCAGCCTTGATACCACGTTTGACGGCGATGGCAAGGTTACGACAGCTATAGGAAGCTCCGGTGATTTTGCATATAGCTTAGCGATCCAAAGCGACACAAAGATCGTCGTCGCAGGACACAGCCTCAATGGCGGCTATTATGACTTCGCAGTGACGCGTTACAACTCCAATGGCAGCCTCGATGCCACCTTTGACGGCGATGGTAAGGTCACGACAGCTGTAGGAAGCTTCAATGATTATGCAAACAGCGTAGCAATCCAAAACGACGGAAAGATCGTGGTTGCGGGAGGGAGCTTTAATGGTAGCAATCGTGTCTTCGCATTGGCGCGTTACAACTCCGAATTCAATCAAAATCCAACAGACATCAGTCTCTCGTGGGCCGTGTTTCCGTACAAAGTGACTGATCTCGGCACGCTCGGCGGAGTTGGGGTCGACCCCCGCGGCATCAACAATAACGGTCAAGTTGTCGGTCTCTCCGGTACTGCTGCGGGAGACTCTCGCGCCTTTAGTTACATCGACGGCCCGATGATGAATCTTGGGACTTTGGGTGGGACACACAGCGAAGCCAGTGGCGTCAACAACAGTGGGCAAGTGGTTGGGTACTCTACTGCGGCCAATGGCAGCGATCGCGCCTTCCTCTACAGTGGCGGCGTTATGCAAGACATCGGGACGCTCGGCGGATCCAGCAGCCGCGCGTTTAGCGTTAACAGCTCGGGGCAGATCGTCGGGTACTCGGACACAGGCACAGAAGGCCACGCCTTTCTCTACACCGGCGGAACTATGCAGGACCTCGGCACGCTGGGTGGATCAAGTAGCCGTGCCTATGGCGTCAACGACTCGGGGCAGGTTGTGGGAGAATCCAGTACCGAGAGCCACAGTCCGCGTGCCTTCCTTTACAGCAACGGTTCCATGCAAGACCTCGGTACTATCAACGGACAGCACAGCATAGCCAGAGCCATCAACAACAGCGGGCAGGTTGTCGGGTCATCTACGGTCGGGGGTGGCCAGTATTGGCATGCATTCCTTTACGAAAACGGCTCGATGCAGGACCTCGGCACGCTTGGTGGAACAACGAGCCACGCGAACGACATCAACAACCTCGGCCAGGTTGTGGGGCAAGCCTCCAGCAACGTTGACAGCCACGCTTTCCTCTACAGTAGCGGCGTCATGTGGAACCTCCAAGATATGATTGATCCCGCTTCTGGATGGAGGCTTGGTGAGGCGCGTGGCATTAACGACAACGGATGGATTGTGGGGTGGGGTATGCTCGATGGAGAAAGCGGCAGTCGAGCTTTTCTTTTGAGTCCGGTGGTCCCCACCTCGATCGCTGAGAACGCTGGAATTAATGCAACCGTCGGCACCCTGAGCACCACCGATCCCGATGCAGGCGATACTTTCACCTATTGTCTCGTCACCGGAACCGATGATACCGACAACGGGGCGTTCAATATCAGTGGCAATAGCCTCCGAGCAACCAACAGCTTCAACTTCGAGGCCAAGTCGATTTACACCGTTCGCGTACGCTCCACGGATCAGGGAGGTTTGTTCACCGAGAAGGCGTTCACGATCAGTGTGACCGATGTCAACGAAGCCCCGACGGACATTGCCCTGTCGAGCAGCACGATCGCTGAGAACGCGGATGCCAACGCCGTGATCGGGGCGCTGAGCACGATCGATCCCGATGCCGGGAATACGTTTACGTACACGTTGGTGTCTGGAACAGGTTCCACCGACAACGGTGCCTTCAATATCAGCGACAGTAACCTGCGAGCCACGAGCAGCTTCGACTTCGAGAGCAAGTCAAGCTATACGATTCGTATTCGCTCGACCGATCAAGCCGGACTGTTCACCGAGAAGACGTTCACCATTACCGTCACCGATATCAATGAATCACCCACGAATATTAGTTTGTCATCCAACACGATCGCCGAGAACTCGGCTGCCAATTCCCCAGTCGGCACCCTGAGCACCTCCGATCCCGATGCAGGCAATACGTTTACCTATGCTCTGGTAACGGGTAGCGGCGATACCGACAACGATTCGTTCAACATCAGCGGCAATGGTCTCCGAGCGACTAGCACTTTCAACTTCGAGACCAAGTCGAGCTACACCGTTCGCGTCCGGTCGACCGATCAGGGAGGCTTGTTCACCGAGAAGGTGTTCGTCATTACGGTGACAAACACCCTTGAATCCCCAAACGATATACGCTTTTCCTCCTCAGGCCCTCTCATCGACTTTGTAATCAATGGAAGCATCGAAAGCCCAGCCGTAGTGACGGAAACTCAATTCTACAATGGTCAGACTATAGGTAGTGGATGGACGGTGATTTCCGGAAATACGGCCTACATCATTCGGGACGCTGCCAATTTAGGCACATCCCCATTCGGTACTCAGTTTCTCGAAATCCACGGTGACACGGTTGGGCAGTTGATTAGCGGGCTCATACCTGGGAGTACATACACGCTATCGTACTACGTAACGCTGAGTACCATCCCAAGCTATTTGGGCGATGGACGCATCACAGCAAGCATCGCGGGCCAATCCGAAATCTTTGACTATTCCCTTTTTGGAAATCATCTCTTCGGTTCAGCGGCATTCCCGTGGACAAAGCGATCGCTGAGCTTCATCGCTACTAGTTCATCCGAATTACTCGTGATTTCTGGTGCTGGTGCGCTCAATCAAAACCCATTCGTGGCAATTGATAACATAAGTGTCATTTCTTCTGCCCCCGAGAACATGGGAGCAAACTCACCTATTGGTGTACTTGAGTCGACAGATCCTGATCTTGGTTCGTCTTTGATTTACTCCCTGGTGGCGGGGGAAGATGACGCTGACAATGCGAAATTTATCATTGATGGGTCTACGCTTAAATCGATCGCAAACCTTGATTTTGAGAGCCAATCTAGGTTCACGATTCGAGTACGTGCAACCGATCAAGACGGACTCTTTACCGAGGAGCCGTTCGTTATCAATGTGATGAACGTAAACGAGCCACCCACGGATATTAGCCTTTCCCAGTTGTCAATCGCGGAAAATTCAGGAGCCAATTCCACCATCGGAACTTTCACCACGAGCGATGTTGATATCGGCGATACGTTTGTCTACTCCCTGGTCGCGGGATCAGGCGACACCGATAACGCAGCCTTCAATGTCAGTGGCTCGACACTGCGTGCGACCAGCAGTTTCGATTTTGAGACCAAGTCGAGCTACACCGTTCGTATACGCTCCATGGATCAGGGAGGCTTGTTCGTCGAGAAGGTATTCGCGATTCGCGTCGTGAATGTGAACGACCCACCGATCGCGGTAGCGGACTCGTACTGGATTTCGGTCGGTACCCCGCAGATGCTCGATGTTTTGGTCAACGACTCCGATATCGATAGCTTGATCGACCCGACATCGATCGAAATTGTTCGGCCACCGTCGCACGGTACTGCGATACCTATGCTCGATGGAACCGTGCGTTTCATCCCTGATGCTGGTTACCGAGGTGTCGATGGCTTCACCTATCGTGTCAGCGATTCTCTTGGGTTGTTTTCCAACGACGCCACGGTTCAGTTGCGAGTCAACTCGGCACCGAACACTACTCCCGATTCTTTGGTCGTCAAACAGACAATCACAACGGTTTTGGATGTTCTTCGCAATGACAGTGATCCAGACGGTACGCTCGATCCTGCGACGCTGGTGATTGTCAGCGGATCCGATGTGGCCGATGTGGTGGTTCAGTCCAACGGGACGATTCGCTTCACTCCACGAGCAGGCTTCCTAGGTACCACTCAGTTCCGTTATGTGGTTTCCGATAATGACGGGCGTCCGAGTGTCCCGACCGACGTGACGGTGCGAGTGGTTGTCTCGAT
>VGZN01000517.1 GCA_016872635.1 Planctomycetota bacterium
GAGACCCGGTGAAGGCTTACAACAAGCTCGAGGCTGCTAAGTTTGCCGTCGACCATCCCGGGCTCCATTGGAACGCGTATGCAGAATTTGTCGGGATTCCCGAGGTCAAGGAGATCATCGTCGGGCAACCGAGTTTCTTCGCAGAAGCCCACAAGATCCTCGAAGAAACACCACTGGAAACTTTAAAGGCCTACTTGGCATTCCAAGTGATCGATACGTACGCGCCTGTGTTGACGGAGGAAATTGAGAAGGTCCATTTCAATTTCCATGAAACGACTCTCAGCGGTGTTGCAGAACAAGAGCCGCTGTGGCGACGCGGGGTCGATGCATGCAACGCAATGCTAGGAATGCCAGTAGGACAACTTTATGTGGAGAAGCACTTCAGTCCCAAGGCCAAAGAGCGGATGAACGAGTTGGTAGGGAATTTGCTCAAGGCGTTTTCAGAGCGGATCGATCAATTGCCATGGATGGGAAATGGGACCAAGACGCAGGCTCGCGAGAAGTTGTCCAAGTTCACGCCGAAAATCGGGTATCCCGACAAATGGAAGGATTACTCGTCTGTGAAGATCGATCGTAAGGAGGTGGTTGGGAATTTGACTCGGATCGCTGAGTTCGAGCATATGTACGCGATTGGAAAGCTCGGCAAACCTATCGACAGGACCGAATGGTACATGCCCCCGCAGACCGTCAATGCATACTACAACCCATTGATGAATGAGATCGTTTTCCCAGCAGCGATTTTGCAGCCCCCCTTTTTCAATTTAGAAGCTGATGATGCGATCAATTACGGAGGCATTGGAGCAGTCATCGGGCATGAAATCAGCCATGGATTCGACGACTCGGGAAGCAAGTTCGATGGTCAAGGAAATCTCAGGAATTGGTGGACGGCAAACGATGAAACCGAGTTTGAAAAACGATCTCAGCAATTGGTGGCCCAGTACGATGCCTATCAACCGATCCCAGGGATGAATCTAAGCGGTAAATTCACTTTGGGGGAAAACATCGGGGATCTCGGCGGATTGAGTGTCGCATATACCGCGTACAAACTGTCGCTCGATGGCAAGCCTTCGCCGGTGATCGATGGTTACACCGGAGAACAGCGGTTCTTCATCGGATGGGCTCAAGTTTGGCGTCGCAAGTACCGTGAAGCGGAAATGCGAAAGAGGATCAAAACCGATCCGCATTCCCCAAGCCAATATCGCTGCAACGGCATCGTGTCCAACCTCGATGGGTTTTACGACGCCTTCGAGGTTAAGCCTAGCTCGGCGATGTTTATTGCTCCGGAAAAGAGAGTTCGGATCTGGTAGTTGTTTCCAATCGATGCTATCGGTTTCGTTAAGCTGTGTTGCCGCTCGGATTCTTATCGTTGGAGCGGCAACATCGGTTGGAATGGATGTGCGCCTCGAAGAGGCTCTCCTGTGGGTTGCCCGTCGGAGCGGTTCGATCACGCTTTGCAGGATTTTCTATAGGGATTTTCTGCTGAGATTTGAAATGAGTGGGGTGCGACCTACTTTCTGGTGAGAGACTTCCTTGTTTTCGCCTCAACACGGTGGACAGACTGCTTCGATTTCGGGCGGTTGGTCGAGACGCATCGGAAGTCCAACGCATTCACGGCCCGTATGCGAATGGCCCATGTTTATCGGTTGTCGAGACGAGAGTTTTCATAGCAGGTTTGCCTTCCCAGGCTTAATGCGTGGGTAAGCGCGTGCTTGATCATCGCTGGATTTTTTCCGATCGATTCGAATTGATCTCGTCCCATCTCGCTCGCGGGTTTGATCGGATTGGTATCCGCGGTTGGATTGAATGAATCGCACCGCTCGAGGACCATCGCTCGGCTTGCAAGGCTCAACCAGACTGCGACCACAGACCCGTTGACTGGGGTTGGAAATCGCCGATTGCTCGATTTGGAAATTGAGCGTCGAATAGCCCAGCTTCGTCGTCAGGGAACCACTGTTTCCGTCTTGATGATCGATGTTGACCATTTTAAAAGGATCGATGATACATATGGTCATCAGGCTGGCGATCTAGTCTTGGAAGTTTTGGCAAAGCAAATTGCACGAACCCTCCGCGATATGGATTTGCTGATGCGTTATGGTGGTGAAGAGTCCGCCGCTGTGTTGTCGGGGACTGACTTGGAACATGCTCGCCTGGCCGCGGAACGGATACGTGCCGCGGTTGAGTCGACAGAGATTCCGTGGGAGGGACGCAAGCTATCAGCCACCGTAAGCGTGGGTGGGGCCCAGGCTAATAACTTCGATACCCCCGAACCGGTTGTTAAACGAGCCGACTCGGCTTTATACGATGCCAAGCGAGCCGGTAGGAACTGTTGTTTCTTTCGAGAACGTGGCGATGAAAGTTCCACCCAGATTCTAGGTGCGAAGGTCTCGGCTACTTGAAGAGGGCCTTTGTAAGTCGACAGGTCACGACCTACCAAACAACACCTGCCACGCCCATTGATAGCTGTGGACGGCAGCTTTGCTTCTGTCGTACAAAATCGCTAGGGTTGCGATCAGCGTCTCAGAGATTGCGAGTCGTTATTGCCTGCGGTGAGGTCGAAAGAGCGGCTGGTGTTGGCCGTTGGAATCTGGATGAGTGTTTCACTGGTGCCCGTGTGTTGCTTGATCTGGTCCGCGACCGAGCCAGACAGTACGGGACCACTTCCCATCATTGTCCAGTGCTGATGATCGCTTCGAGCCAAGGTGAAGCCGGAGTTGATCATGGGCCGCTTCGTTTTAATGTCGGTGCCAACCAAAACCAGTTTGGCGGTTCCCATGGCCTTCTTCCACTCGTAGAGGTTGACTTTCGGAATGCTTCCCATAATTCCGAGAGGGATTTCGGGGGAACCGACAGTGATGTCCCTTCGGTCGGTACCGACTCCGCCCGACGCTATCTCCAGCAGAATGTCTGCATCATCGGGTTTGTCCATAAGTTCGCAGTGATGCGCTAAGAGCTTGGAGCGTGTCGTCAGGATGATGTAGTTCCTATCAACGCAGTCGAGTAGATCCGTTTTTAAGTGGACCTTGGAACCGGCGATGGGGCCAAAATCGACTTTGGCCAACGACTGGTCAATAGCGCTGCTGATGAGAAGTTGCTCAAGTCCGGTTCTCGATGTGTCGGACTCTTTCATGGACGAGTAACCGAGAAAGGAAACGCTCAAGGAGGTAATCGCGACGAGAGGCCATGAATTTCGGCAAATCATTATTCCTGCATCCATGCTATGAGCGAAGTGCTAACTAAGAGAATACCGACCAGTGATAGGCGTCTCGTGTTAGCCGCTTAGTGTTGTGTTAGCCGCTAAGTAATCGTCGCAAAAACTGCGACACGGAACCCCCTTTGCTCATCGCAGTTTTCGAGGGGAGCGTCAAAGTTAGAACGCAACAGCCCTTTTGGGACCTTCCGCTGGCGACGTCCTAGGGCGTTGCTCGGGAGAGACCGTGACCAGTTGCAGAGATCTCCGTGAGCGATTGGCTAAGCAGCTCGATTCGAGGAAGCGGTCGATGTCCTGCAGCACGCATCGTTTTCGGATTCTTTGGATGGTGCAAATGGTTCAAAGTCTGCGTTGATAGTTAGGGCAGCGTGGGTTTGAGGTAATCGCAGCCATTTGTGGTGGGAACGACGGACGAGAGAGCTCCGTCTCCAGAGTGCTTGGATTTCCTCGATCAAACTGATTCGGACGGTTTCGTGGAAGAGGCTGTCGATCGGCAATCCGGCGACAAGGCGTCGGTGGGCTTTGCCTAAATCGTCGTAGGGAAGGCTCGGGAAGAGGTGGTGCGTGGCATGGTATCGTGTTCCGGTTGGCCCCCAAAGCTCGGTGATCCAAGGCGGATGCGGATAGTCGCAGGAATCGAGCAATTGTTGCTCGAAGGTTAACTCGGAGCCGGGGCCGGTCCACCGATGGGAGCCCAACGTTCTCACGTTGTTCATGAAAATCAGC
>VGZN01000518.1 GCA_016872635.1 Planctomycetota bacterium
CCCAACAGTTTCGAAGTAACCAACAGATCGGTCCCACGCTCCACGTCGACATTTCCAGGCTCCACCTGCAGTGTAAGTCCACCTCCAATTCCCATTGACTCTGGTTGCGACGCCGCATGGGGCCTTACCGCACCTGGAAGCCCACTCACAAACCAACCAACCAGAGCGATCAGCAACAACCATTGCACTCCCCACGCGCCCCATAACGCTTTGGACTTAATCAACTCTCTCCAATCGTACAGACGTGAATGTGTCACCGTTTCTTCGATCAGTTTCCTGCGAAGGAAATGTGAACTGCGAGAGCTGCTCACTTGAGTTGCCGTCAACAGCCGTTGCTCCAACGTCGGGAAGCGAGCTTCGATCCGTTGCGCGATTCGTTGGAAATCTCGAAAGGCAAATCGCGTTGCCAGCCACAGTAGCAAGCCGATCAAGCTGACCAATGTGCCCTCTCGCCAGAAGCGCGATGGGGTCTCGAGAACCTGAGTTACAGAGGGCAGAACCCCGAACCAAAAAGCGATAGCTATCACGATCCAAAAAGCGGCAAACGACCATGCCAACTGGTAACTGCGACATCGGTTGGCTACTTGATGCAATGCTTTTTTGATTTGCGGATCCATACTTTTATCGCTCCTATGCAGAGACAGCCCCTTCGGTTCGACCTTGCTTGCGAATGCAAAGCAACGACTCGCCCCCTGCAATGACCAAGACGAATAATAACAACCACCACCATAGACTCTGACGCGATTCCAATTCTGCCGCCACCAACAGACGCTCCTTCTGTAATTCATCCTCGCGCGACTGAGGCTTCTCTCGCACGGTTGCCCCGTATCGAGACAACTCCTCAAAATCCATCAGTTCGGTATGGCTCTCTGCGCTAGCGATATTTGCCGCAACATCACGCCTCGAACCGTCCGAATCACCCAACTTCCAAACCCCCG
Organism: Planctomycetota bacterium; assembly: GCA_016872635.1. Taxonomy (GTDB): domain Bacteria; phylum Planctomycetota; class Planctomycetia; order Pirellulales; family Pirellulaceae; genus JBKCUI01. Next base: position 939 of record VGZN01000518.1, read on the forward strand.
GGCTAACGATCCATTCCAAGCGCCCCCCCGACAACCCGGTTGAACTCCGAGAGCGAGGGTCATTCGATTCCACGGAATCTAAGGGGCTCGCCTCTAAAAGAGGCTCAACCACGGCGCTCTCCGGCAGGGTGTAAGACTTCCCTGCAATCCAGTCGATGGAGACCGCTTCTCGAACCGTCGCCGACGAAAATAGCTGACTGATGATCGGTACAAATTTGCTAGAGAGCGCGAACTGACTTTCCACGGGTTGCCAACCAGCCGCAAGAATTGTTAGCTCACCATGCCCGAAACGACGCTGTAAGATCGCAGGTGCCCCCGAATCAAACCACGCAGGAATTACCCATCCCTCAAGGCTTGCAAGCTCAATTTTTCGATGTCGCCAAAATCGTACTTTGCTGAAGTCATTGAATTTGGGATCGACCAACGGGGCGAAGACTGGATGCTTGAAGTCAATCCTACCCAATAGTCCGTATTGTTCAATCTTCGCCTCGCTCAACGACTTGAGAGTAGAGCCCGTCAGCTTCTCAAATCGGCGAGCGATCTCGCTCAAAACGACTCTGTTAGAGAAACCCGCATCAGCAGCGACAGGAATGGCAGCCTCTGTCGGCGATGGTCGGCGATCAACGATGGGTTCGTCTAAAACCCAAAGCACATGCCCACCCACGTTCATGAAATCAATCAATCGCTCACAGTCTTTCTCGGAAAAATCAGTAGCACAAACGATCCAAGTATCACTCGGTTGGGCAGTCACACTCCAGTCATCTCCAGTGTTCACTCGAACGATCTCGATAGAATCCTCGGAATTTCCAAATGGGACTCGCTCCAAAAAATGAAGTAGGGACGTTTCAGGCCCACCTTTGGTGTTCTCGAGGCACAAGACCCGCACGCTCCTACCTTGGCTCGGAACCACAAAGCGACGATTGTCGAATTCGCATTCATCTCCGCTTAATTCCAAACCTCGAATTTGGGTACTCGGTAATGGCACTTGATATGTCATTACCTGTCCAGCAGGAACAGTGCAATCCAAGGCGATCGGTTCGATGCGGTTCCCCCTCTCACCGATCCAGTGCAACTGAAATCGTTCATGCTTTGAGCCAGGTTCATTCGTAACGCGAACTCTCCATCCACTAGGATTCGAAGCATTCTCATCCGCGCGCGATTCAAAATGCGCGTTTCCCATGTGACTTGGCAACACGCGTTCCAGGCGGAGTGAAATCGTCTCTGGCCACTCCCGCCCGGAGAGCTCCTCGATCGGGGTTCCGATAACGAAATCGGAAATCACCACGATCTCACCGGCTCCGTTGGCTCCACCATCCACCTCCGAGCGTTCTCGTTGCAGTAATTCAGCACACTCGCTAATCGCACCGCCGAGGTTCCCTTCGCCCCAACCAGGCGCAGCCTTTCGAATCGCCTCCAACACCGTACGTTTGCGATTCGCGATCGACGTCTCCGAGGCGGTGGCAAGTGACAACAGTGGATGCAGTTTCTGATCAAAGCTGTACACCGCCACCACATCCGCAGGATTGCTATTGGCCAACAGTTCCGAAACTCGTGCGTTCGCTGCATCCCAAATACCAGCGCGTCGCATGCTTGCGCTCTGATCTAACAGGACGATTCGTCGGATTCCAAGTTCGCTACCACCCGTCAGCTTTGCTGCGGACGCCCAATACGGCCTGGTAAATGCCAGAGCCAGCAATGCAATCACCGAAACCCGCAGAGCCAGCAATAGCCATTGCTCAATTCGGCTCTGCTGAGTCCATTTCGGCGGGGAATCCTCAAGGAACATCAACGAGCTGAACGGTAGCGTCTCCTTTGGTCTACGTCGTACCAAATGGAGCAGGATCGGCCCGGCGATCGCCAAGGCAGCCAGCGCGAATAAGGGACTCAACATGTTCAAGGTGCGGTTCCCTCCATCGTTGCGCTAACCGCATTTCCCGAGGGTCGGATCGGACTATTACTGCGCAACGCTGCAGCTTTATTTCTTTTCCCTAAAACATCCACAAGGGAGGCATCGAGCGGAATGTCGGTCCGCATGACGTGGTACGCGATACCGAGCGGTTCAACAACTCGTCGCAACCTCGACTCATGCTCGTTGAATTTCCTTCGATAGGAATCCATGACGCTTCGCGGATCGACGAACTTTTCAAGACCAGTCTCCATGTCGCGAATCATCACAGGACGCGATGCACTGAACTCGATTTCATTGGGGTCGAGCACCCTCAACAATACCACCTCGTGCTTGCGAGCGGCCAGATACCCTAGGGGTACTCGCAATTCTTCGGGTGGAACTAAAAAATCAGAGATCACAATCATCAAACTGCGTTGGCGCACCAATTCGGCAACCTGGGACAAAGGCCCTTGCAAATCGGTGCGATCGCCCGAAGGTTCGCGTTCCAGCAAACTCAGAAGCCGCTTTAACTGTCCGGTACGAAATCGCGCCGTCTGCACGTCAGCAATCTCAGAATCGAAGGTCACCATTCCGACGGCATCTCGCTGTTGGATCAAATGGTACGCTAAGGTTGCTGCTAGTGTGCGGGCATAATCAAGTTTGGAATAACCGATCGAACGGTACTCCATCGACTTGCTTTGATCCACGACGAGATAACAGCGTCGGTTGGTTTCATCTTCAAATTTCTTGATGTAGTACCGATCGGAGCGTGCGTACAGTTTCCAGTCGATCGAACGCGGATCATCCCCTTCAGAGAATGGTCGATACTCGCTGAACTCTACCGAGAAACCGTGTAGAGGACTGCGGTGCATTCCATTATTCAATCCATCCACAACTGTCTTTGCTCGCCACTGCAGATCCTGGATCGCCATCAACGTTTCCATGTCGATCCAGAAGCTGGGCGTTTTACCAGCGCTCACACCGAAACCTCCTCGAGAAGCCTCGCAATGCAATCCTCGACAGTGATTCCTTCCGCCTCCGCCTTGTACGACAAAAGGATCCGATGCCGCAGCACCGGGGCTGCGAGTGCTCGAATGTCGTCCAACC
>VGZN01000519.1 GCA_016872635.1 Planctomycetota bacterium
TCGTTTCCACGTAGCCGGCGGAACCATCGCGGACCCACCCGTCGAGCTGCCCTGGATCTTTCATTTGTTGACCCCGGAGGGTGTCTACGGCGAGATACTCGCAGGCTACTTGAGGCAATGTGCTCATGTCTCCCCAGAGTTTTTCGAACTGAGTCACTGGAAAAACGTCTTCCTGGCCCAGTCCCCATCGTTTCTTGACATCCTTGATGGTCAAGTAGGTCGGTAATCGGCTCGCTAAGGTTCGGATGGCGGTTTCGACGGCATGTGGATCCCCCAATCGTTCGCGGTCCAGTCCAAATGCGTCGAGCAATTTGTCGATATCAACCCATGTTGTCATGGACGAATAAAAGCTTAGTCGAAACTCATCTTTGTCGTTGGGCATAGCCATCCCTTCGACCAATCGTAACTTTCCATCGACGTTGGCAAGACCGCCGCCGCGATCATCGATCCTTCGACCGATGACCTCGAAGCTCAGGCAAGCACCCGATTCGAGATGCTTGCTCAAAGCGACTGGATCGAGATTTACCCCCAAGGTATCGATGTTATGAAGCATCAACGTTTTTAGTTGTGGTCGATCTTCGAGCATCTTTTGCAGCGTGCCGTTTCGAAGCATGCTTGGAATTTCGTACCAGTGCCCCACGGGATGCATGCATTGTTCTGCGATGTTGTCGGTGTAATCGGTTCCTTCGCCGAAACTTTTTGCCCAATTCGCAATCGCCGCATGTGCGCTTTCACGCACCTTCTGCTGTTGCTCGTCGAGCATCTGATGTGGTGTTTCCTCCCAATGGAAAACCAAATCGAGTACGGTTGGTACAGTGCGCAATCCGACGGACATTCCCCGAGATAAATAGCAGGATCCTGGGTATCCAAACGCATGGTTGTTTTCAAAGTACCTTTGAATAGGCTCGTGCGTGAGATACCCAGTCGTAAAGACGTGTGGTACTGGAGTTCCGAAATCCCTGGAGGTCTTTCTCGATTTCGCGAGATGCACTTCGATGAAACTTCGATGCTGCCCGTTGAAACGACAAAAGGGGTGTAGTCCTTTGACCACACCAGCGCCGGAAGTCCAACGCGATCCTGCGCCAGCGGCGAGTGTTACTACGGCGACTTCTCCGGCGGCGATTGCACGTCGACCGAGTTCCGAGTCGGCACTCGAAAACACATTCCCTTGCCGCAGATCGATGTAATCATCGCGAGTTACGTCAGTGATGACGGTTTGGATCGGTAAGCGGTTTTCTGAAAGTCCGATCCGACCCGACAGGATTTCAGAGCGAATTTGTTCATGCTGTTCACGGTCGAATCCGAAGTCTCGAAGTTGATCTGCCAGCGAGCTTGTGCCTGACGTTGCGACTTGGGCTTGCGGCAGTATTCGATCCAGTAGCCAACCTGCTCGCGCCGGGTTGTTTTCGCACGTGCGATGGAAGCGGATCAAGTCCCGTTTGGCTTGTTCGCTTAAATCCCGGACTTCTTTGCGGATCAGTTTGGGAGCCAAGATCGAGTAGTATCCATCCGGCATGCATGCTTCGTCTCCGGTCAACAACTCGCACCAGGAACCGCGGTCATTGATTTTAAAGTCGTAGACAACGGGATCCATTGCGAATGGAAGTCGGTCCTGCATCGATCGTTTCGTGTCAACCAAAGTCTTCAGCAACCATTCGCGGGCGGTTGCACGGACGGAGGGATCGAAGAAGAATCCCATCCCGCCGCCGGACATACCACCTAGCATTAAAAATCCCCAGTACTGATCCCCCCATGTATCTTTGCACTGTTGGATCATGCGTTCGGTGAAGTGGTTGGTGCACCACGGAATGATGGTTTGTAGCGGACCGGTGAAATTCTTGGTGGTCCAACTCGCAAGTGCCCGAATGTCCCCGCGTTGTAAGGAGCTCACGATTTGCTCGAAAATCGCGATTGCTTCTTGCCGTGCTTCCCATTCTTTTTCGGCGCGGACCAAGTACTTTTCGGTCACCATCTCAAGGATAGGGCCGACATTTTGCGCCATGCCACCATAAATGAGGATCAAGCTCTCTTGGAGAGCATCTCGAGATTGTTTGGGTAGTTGGTCTTCGCGAAGGATCGTATGAGCAGGTAGCAATCGGCCTCGAGAGATGCCAAACTCGGGATCCTCGTGCGAAGCGACAACACCTTCGATCCGTTTGATACCTTGCCATACACCGCCGGAGTCTTGCCATCCTCCTCCGGAACCCCCGAGCCACTCCCCCAGAATGGCTCGTGCTGTGATGAGTCGTTGGTCGGCGACATCCAACCCGCCTGCCAGGTTTTTGACTTGGTCAGTTGCTCGCATGAGAACCGAGATCAAGCATCCGAGCAAATTGGTCGAAACCGCGAGTCGTGAACCTTTAGGGATATCATTGACCTTGCTCACCAATTCGATTCCCAAGTGATCGCTACCGGTTAGGATCTGCAGCAACTCGGAGATAGGCCGCCGGCAACCTTCCATGGCCGGAGGGACGATCCCAGAAGCGATCAATGCAGCCTTGAGTAAGCCCAAATAGTCTTTCGCGAAATCAAAGACTTCATCGATCTGATGTAGTTCGGCCTCAGCACCAAGATCCGTACTCACCAATCGTAGGACTGGACGGTCGATAACCCGCAGGTACGCTTCAACGGGTGGACGAGGTTCACAATCGCGGCCGAAGACCCCAAGATCGATCGATGCATTCAGTACCTTGGCTCCTTCTGGGAAATCCATCCCAAGAAAGAAGATATCGCTCCAACCCGAGTGGGAGAAATCCATGCGAACACTGGTGCGTTCGGTTGCGATGGGGTAATCACCACTCTCTGCGACTGGTTTCAACAATACCGGGTTTAGCCTCAATGGATGGTCATCTGGATGCGCGATCCGAAACATCCATTGGTTGCCTCGCACGGTACGGACGCTTCGGCGGACTTGATCAGCAAGCGTTTGGATTCCTAGTTGATGGTAGGCCCGTGCCAGAGCACTGCTGATTGCAAGCGTAGGGCCTTGGGCTTTCTGCTCGGAGTTGAGTGAATCAATCGCTTCGGAGAACCTGCGTCCTAAAATGTGTTGGTAAGCTTCATAGGGGAGAAGCCCAGCATGCGTCTCTGGGATGATACCGGGTAGCAGGTACCGATAGATCGCCGCGAGCATGAAGTGAGCGCGGACTCGGTGGTATAGATTGTTGGAATCGCGATGGAATTGCTCCAGTCCTTGGGCAACTGCAAGCAAGCCATCGGCATCGATACCCTCTGAGAGGGCCTCGAGCGTCCGATTGCGAACGCTGTCATCCGATGAAACGATTGTTTCCGTCCATCGGCGAATGATCGCACCAAATCGTTCTTGGTTGGATACCCGATTTGAGGTTGAGTTCATGTTGAATGCTCCGGTCCCAATCTTACTTTTGTGTACCCAGCAATTCGACCAATTGGGTCAAGATCCTATCACGGTCTTGGCCGCTCAGGCTCAGAGCGAGTTGGGTATTGAGCAGTCCATACTTGACACCGATGTTGTATCTTTGGCCATCGATTTCATATGCCAAATAACGCTGTCTCGAGGCTAGTTCATGCAGTGCATCCGCCAATGGAACTGGTTTTTTGCGATCGGCGATAATCCGTTCAAGGGTTTCGATAACCGATGGGGTTAAAACGTGCATTCCGAAAAAGCACAAGTAAGTTCCACTTCGAAAACCCGCAATGGTTAACTCTTGCTCGGCACGCGTCGGTGTTGGCTTTTCAACGACGCGTTTAACTTCATAGAGTCGCTCTTCCTGGGGCACCCGGAGGCCTCCGATGGTACCAAAAAAGGGAAGCATGTTTTCCCGGGTCGCTTGCACCGCGGAGACAATGCAGTCGTTGGTACTGGCAATCTGCACCAGTTGCTGCGCGCATTTGCGAGCTTGTCTACTCAAGTACAAATGATC
>VGZN01000520.1 GCA_016872635.1 Planctomycetota bacterium
AAACTGGACCGAACGAAGTCGGGCCGTATTTCCTTGGCCGAGTACACGGATCAGCAATCCGATACGAGCGCAGCGGAATTACGATTTAAGAAATGGGACACCGACCAGGACGGGTACCTCTCGCGGGACGAGTTCCTGCGGCAAGGAAAAAAATAATCGATCCCGAAACAAACCTAGCGGTCAACTAGCTTTTTGGTTTTTTCGGCGCAGTCGGTTCCTTAAGATTGGATTGAAGCTGTTTAGAGAGTTTGCTCTTCTGCTCATCGGTCAAAAGCTTTCCGACGGCAATACGTGCTTTGGCGAGCATGTCTTCGGTTTCCAGCACAAGTTGTTTCTGCTCCTCGGTTGCCCCCATTGCGTTAAGACCGAATTCCCGGACCTCCTTCTGTTTTTTTCCTTCTTCGCGCGCTTGCTTCACAGCGTCCGTGCGTTTCTTTAACATCTGTGGCGTTACTCCAGCTTGCTTGCGTTTCTCGACCACCTCCTTAGCTGCCTTTCCAAAGATCTCCTTGATCTTGTCCGTGGTGGGTTGATCCAATGCAGCAGGCTCGAATTGCTTTAGGAACTGGTTTGTCATCGCTGTCTCAGAGGCTGCTTTGCCACCGGCCTTAGCGCTATCCTGAGCAGACGCGTTTGATACAAAGATTGCCGTAACAGCTAAAAGACACATGAACCACTTTGGCATGATTTCTATCCCCCCAGAAGACTCGTTAGACGACTGGCAAAAGACGTACGCAGAACCAGTATACTAACTTGTGGCGGTGTTCATCTGTTTTTGTTGCAGGCAAATCCACTTTCCCTGCGAAAACAGGGGCGTCGTGCGGTTAAGGATCCAGCGTTTCGGGTGGCAGTCTCTGGCTCGCGATGAAGCTTGGCTTCCCGTGGCACAAGGCCACTGGGGAGGCTCATCGAAAACCACGTCCATCGCAAAGCCTCTGGACGTGCCACCCCCCGAGGAGCCACCGCTTGGCAGCGGTAGCTACCTAGGGCCTAGCTACCTAGGGCCTAGCCCACTCATCATCGCAACTCGATACGCACCTGTCGCAGTTTCCCATTGAACGCATTCTTTCGGCCTTCGCCATACGCTTCATCCACCGGGGTACCCGTATCGACTCCGGTATCTGCGGTGTCGTCGAGCGAGAACATGTTCGCTTGCGTCTTGCCGATCATCCCTTCACCAACCTTCTTGCCATCGACGAAAATCGACGCGGTACCGCCAGCACCACGGCCCTTGGCCACATCGTAATCGAATGCCATCTTGATCGTGTGCTTGCCATCGCTCATCGCTTCGTTGGTTGTCACTCGAAAAACCTCCAACCCGAGATAGTTGTAGGTGTACATCGGTCGTCCATGATCGACCCAAAGGGCCCAACCGCCAAAGCGTCCTCCTTGTGCGAATAGCACCCCATGGTTCTTGTCACCCTGCACTTCTACCTTGGCTTCGAGATCGAGCGAACTGTTCTTGACATTGATGAACGCATTTTCCGCGATGTAGATCATGCCAGGGTAGACCGTGAGTTTGGTTTTGCCGTCCATCAAGTCGGGACGTCCTGCGACTTTTGCATCGAAACGCTCGATGGTCCTGTCATCGATAGGCAGTACCTTATGGTCGATCGCTTCCTTGATGAATAGTCCTTGCAATTCCTTGAGCTTGCTGGGGTTTTCCGCAGCGAGGTTTCGACTCATGCTGAAGTCGTCGTCGACATGATAGAGTTCCCAGACATCCTCGGTCAATACATGGCGAGGCTGGGCCTCCCACGGAGCCTTGTGGATGGTCCCTGCGAACCAGCCATCGTGATACACCGCACGGTTACCACCCATCTCGAAGTACTGCGTCTCGCGGCGATCGGTTGCCTCGGGGGCGTCGAAGCTGTAGGCCATACTGACACCTTCAATCGGCCTTTGTTGGATCCCGTTGACTTCCTTTGGTGCTGGAACTCCGGCCGCTTCGAGAACAGTGGGTGCAATATCGATAATGTGATGGAATTGGTCTCGAACCTGCCCTTTGGATTGGATGCCGGCAGGCCAATGAAAGACCATTCCGTTTCGGGTCCCTCCGAAGTTGCTCGCAACTTGCTTGGTCCAAGTAAAGGGAGTGTTCCCGGCGACCGCCCAGCCAGCGGCAAAGTGGTTAAAGCATTCAGGCCCTCCCCACTGATCCAGCTTTTCGAGCATGAAGCTGGTTGTTTCGGGGACTCCATTGAAGTAAGTGCTCTCATTGAACATCCCTAGCATGCCCCCTTCGGCGCTGGCTCCGTTGTCACCCACGATGTAGATGATCAATGTGTTGTCCAGTTCGCCGAGATCCTCGATCCCTTGAACGAGTCGCCCTACTTCGTGGTCGGTATGCGAAGCGAAAGCGGCGAAGACTTCCATCTGTTTTGCGAACAATCGCCTCTCATCGTTGCTCAGATCCTTCCAATCCTTAATCGCTTCCGGCTTGGGAGCCAACTTGGTTCCCTTTGGAACGACTCCAAGTTCAATCTGGCGAGCGAGGGTCTGTTCACGCAGCTTGTCCCACCCCATATCAAACTTGCCCTTGTACTTCTCGATCCATTCCTCGGGTGCATGGTGAGGTGCATGGGTTGCGCCGGTGGCGAAGTACATGAAAAACGGTTTCTCGGGAGTTAACGCTTGCTGCGATTGCATCCACGCGATGGCTCGCGTCGTCATGTCGGTCGTGAAATGGTAATCCTCTTGATCCTCGGGTTTCCGCATGGGTGTTGTTCCATGAACGATCATGGGATCCCATTGATTCGTCTCGCCGCCGATGAAGCCGTAGAACTCGTCGAAACCCGAACGGGTGGGCCAGCGATCAAACGGACCACTGACGCTTACTTCCCATGGCGGCGTTTCATGGTACTTGCCCCATGCCGATGTCGAGTAGCCGTTCATTCGAAGGACTTCAGCCATCGGCGTGATGGTCTGCGGTCGAACGCCTGTGTTCCCCGGAAACGCGGTAGCGATCTCCATGATCGCGCCAGCATTGTTGCTGTGATGGTTGTAGGGTAATCGCGACCGGGAACCATCCTGATGCGTAGAGCCGGAGCGATCCTCCCCTCCAAGCCCCCCGGGCCGCTTCCCTCCGGCTCTGGTGAAACAACACACACCCCCGAATCCGGTATGAGTTCAAATCGCCTTGCGAAAGCGGGAGTGAGAACCATCGACTCAAACTAAGGATATAATTTTTAATTGCTTTCTCGATTTAATATTTGTCTGTTTTATGGAATGATGGACACGGAGTAGGAAGGCCAGTGATCCATGCTAGCGATACTCCTGCAAATCCGTTCGTCCACTGCCCTGTTGGCAAGTAGACCCACGGAATGCAACTCAACTGCAGCACAAATTCATTAACGCTTCATCGATGGAAGGAACAATCATGCGCAGGTCACTCTTTATCCTCTTTGGCTTTTGTCTTTCCGCATGCATGACATCCGGATTCGGCACGGGTCAGGATCCCGCCATGAACGAGCGGATGAACCAGAAACTTGCGACGGTGACCTCGGAATCGACCAGCTGATAGCTGATAGGAAATTTGCTAATAGCTGATAGGAAGCTGATAGGAAAGCTGATAGCTGATAGCTGATAGGAAATTTGATTTCCAGGCAGGGTACCAGAGAAAATCCTCAAGTAAAGGAATTGGAGTGCTGAAAGGCGGGCGCGCCCGCCTTTCAGCACTCCAATCTGCGGCCGTTTCTGATCGGGACGCGCCGATTGGCAGCCTGATGGCGTGCAACCGGCAGCTTGCTGCATGCAAAATTCGTGTTGATCTTACAACTTGCGCGCAGGTTCCCCATACCGACCCGAGTCGGGGATAATTAGAAGCTCGACAGGAAGGTGTCGATGTCGACGTAGGTCAGTTCGTGAGACTCGTCGGCTTCGGAGGGTGCATCGAAT
>VGZN01000521.1 GCA_016872635.1 Planctomycetota bacterium
CTATGGGCTAGGAGCCGAAAACGAAAGCTTGCCCGGATTCGTGAGCATCGGACCAACTGGCTCCGCTCAGAATTATGGCAACGCATTTTTACCCGCAAACTATCAAGGAATGCGGATCGGAAATGGAAACCGCGAAGTCGACGAAACCCAAATCTCCAACCTGGCCCCCATCGTTGGAAGCGATCGCCAACGTCGCGAACTGGATTTCATCCAAGCCATGAATAAAAGAAAGCTTGAGCGAGACTCGGGCGACCAAGAAATCGAAGGAGTAATTCATTCGTACGAACTGGCGTTCCGAATGCAGACAGAACTCCCCAAAGTGATGGACGTCAAGTCAGAGTCGGAGGAGATGAAGAGCCTCTATGGACTCGATCGCAAAGAAACCAAAGCCTTTGGAAGCAAGTGCTTAATGGCACGAAGAATGGCTGAAGCGGGAGTCCGGTTTATCGAGATCTCGCACGGAGCTTGGGACCATCACAACAACCTCGTCAAGAATCTGACGGATAACTGTTCGTCAATCGATCGGCCTCTCTACGGATTGCTCACCGATTTGAAGCAGCGAGGCCTTCTCGATGAAACCCTGGTGGTCTGGACCGGCGAGTTCGGTCGCACCCCATATGCACAAGGCCGGGATGGCCGGGACCATAACCATAAAGCATTTAGTCTTTGGATGGCGGGTGGCGGAGTTGCGGCAGGTCAACATTACGGCGTCAGCGGAGAATTCGGGGTCGAAGCGACTGAAAACCCAGTTCCCATCGTCGATTTCCATGCGACGATGCTGGCATTGCTCGGCTTGGATCACGAGCAGTTGACCTATCCCTATGCAGGTCGCGACTTCCGTTTGACTGATACCAAGGGACGCGTCATTCGAGATTTGATCGCATAACCCGACTGGATCTCGAAAATCGCATTCTCGAATTGAAGCAATCATGGATGACAATTTTTGTTGTTAAACCAACTCGGTGAAATGCTCGACGTACGGAAAGCAATTCCATGAAAATACGTCCCTGGGCGATCATCGCTCTCGCCGTTATCGCGGCCGTTGCGACGCTTTGGTCGAAATCCATTCGAGCAACCGCGGACGATTTACCCCCTCGTCACTCGCGACGAGTGATTCCAACGCAATGGGGTGATCGAGAGTTTATTCTCCACGTCCCAACATCCCACGATCCAACCACGCCCCTGCCTCTCGTCATCATGCTCCACGGGTTTGGCGGCTCAGGATTGAATGCAGCCAAAGAAACAGGCTGGTCCGACAAAGCAGACCAGGAATCATTCATTGTTGCCTACCCTGAGGCAACTCGCCCCGACAAATCCATTCCGCAAAGTTTCCGCAAAAACCCTCAAGCATGGAACGACGGTTCTGCCCGCTTTCATGCAGTAGATCAAAACGTCGACGATGTTTCCTTTATCGCTGCGATGATCGAGCTGATCCGTGAAAAGCACGCTATCGACTCCCGCCGTATTTTTGTCACTGGTTTTTCCAATGGTGCATCGATGGCTTTTCGCGTGGGTGCAGAACTTTCGCAACACGTTGCAGCCATCGCGCCCGTCGCTGGTACATGCTGGCTGAAAAAACCATTGCCATCGAATCCCATTTCAATCTGCTACATCACTGGAACAGCGGATTCACTGAATCCAATCCTAGGTGGATTTCCCAAACTCGCTATGGGAGGCAAGGAACAGGGTGGTCAACCCAAACCTCCTGTGCAGGAATATATCGACGTTTGGAGAGACATTCTCGACTGCCAGGCGAAACCTACTATCGATGAAATATCCGACGGCGTCCACAAAACGGTGTATGGTCATGGACGTTTAGGCTCAGAGATTCTTGTCCTCACCGTCGATGGACTCGGCCATCACTGGCCCGGTGGCGTTAGCCAGGCCCCTCATTTTTTAGTAGGGAAGTCCAGCAACAAGCTCATCGCGACGGACGTTGTATGGGATTTCTTTCAGTCTCACGCTGGGAGCGAGAGATAACCAAATTCGTGGCAGCAATGAACGCATTATTAAAAGATAAAAAACGTTGAAATCCATTTTTGCCAGGTATCTCATCTATGGACTTTCCAGCAGCATGCTGATGATCGCTGGCCTCTGCGCCTCGTTCTACATCGAACAGTAGGGACCGGGAATGTTTATGGGTTACGTTGGATCCTGGATCATCTATTGCCTCTTTGGTCTGCCATTGAGCATGCTCGTGGCGGTTACTGCAAAACTGTGCATAGCCAGCGGAAGGCTTCGAATCCTAGCTCTGGCTGCAGTGGTTTCCACCGCAACCCTATTATTTCTCCAAACGGACAGAATGTTTGGAGGAACGGGGTATTACTTCATGAGCGATCGCCATCGGCCACCGGTCCTCATCGGACGCAGCCTGGAATTTCTGAACCCAAACCCAAACACGATGCATAATAACGTAGCAACCTACTTCCCACTTCTGGCAATCGTTTCGTTCTTCCTTCCCATCGGAGTTTCGTGGTTGCTGCATCGGCATAGCGGTAAGGGTAGCATCTTTACCTGAGCGACCGTCATGACTTGCCACCTCTGGCAGTTCGTTCTACTTCCAAATTTTTAGAAAGACCCGCCCGCCGAAATCGGTACAATCGATGCCAGGGTTCGGCCGAATCGCGGCACTAGAAAAGCCGTTTTTTAGTACGTGCAACACGAAACTTCGGGTGCTGTCCATAAGAGCCCGCGAACAATCTACCGTTCGACCACCGCAGAAATACGAATGGCTTCCTTGGTGTTTTTTAGCAATCGTATTTTGTTTGGCAACATCTCTTCTCAATACTCGCGTGCGAGAGCAACTAAGCGATACCTTCGAAACACAACGATTGCGAATACAGGGCTACGACCAAAGAGTACTTGAGGAGGTCCGAGAACGTGATGCATATGCCGACGCGGAAATCGCGACGGCAACCCCTCTTCCGGATCAAGAAGCCATCGAGCGACTCCGCTTTCTTTTACGCGAACATTCCAAGGGTACTCCACCTACCGAGACGGACACAGGTTGGCCAAGTCGGCTTCGTGCAGTACGCGCTTTACGTAACTACGAAGCATCGCTCCGAGCGTCTGCGATTCCTGAGCTGATGGACTTGCTGACAAAAGAACAAGGGTATCTGCCCCTAGAGATCCGCGACCTGCTTATCGATCTTCGATGCGATGTATTGCCTGCGACCCAACAACTCATCGACATGGTCGAACAAGGGGATCCGAGCAGAGCTGAGTTAGCTCTTTCCGTCCTAGCTCATCTTTCGATGGATTGCCCCGAGCAATTCCATTCCGACAAAGAAATTACCGGTGTGATTATCGTCCTATTGCAAGATCCGACTTCAATTGGCATTCGGGAATCGTTGATCCGAAGCCTAACCATCTTTGATAAAAAAGGTGAGTTCTCGGACACAACACTCCAGGACATAATTAAGGATCCCAAGTCCTCAGAGGAATTACGGAATGGGGCACGTGGTGCTCGGGTACAAATGGGGCTCCCAACGGACTGAATGGGTATCAATCTCGCCATTTTCAGAACCGAATTTCAATCGAGTCCAAAGATGTTTATAGCAAGTTGCTAAACCCGAGGATGATCTCGCTGGCAACTCCCATTAATTGGCGTACTCGCCGATCGTTGCGGTAATCACCACTTGCTGGGGCTCCGATTCCACGTGAAGCTTGAACGTTGCGATCGAATGGTCAAATTCCTTGCACTCAAGCGATATCTTTTCGCTTCCCAGAAATACTTCCCGCCGTTGATTATATTTCAATGCGATTTGTTGAGCCCCAGAGTTGTTCACGAGATATAACCGAATGTTGTGTTCTGTGAAATGAGAAAAAGGTGGCGTATCCTGCTGGTGTAAGAGTTTTGATTTCACTAGCGGCCCAACGAGGGCACAAGGAGTAC
>VGZN01000522.1 GCA_016872635.1 Planctomycetota bacterium
TTCGAAAGTGATCTTGGCCGGTTCTTCGGCGAAGACTGCATGGCTGCAGAGCATTCCAGCAGTTATGGACCATGCAGAGATGGACCATGCAGAGACACGCAAGAAGTGGGTTCGATTGAATTTCATCGATATCACCGCAACTATGGATAGGTTTTTCAGCGGACTGGATTAATGATTGAAAATGAACTCGCGACTGTTCAGGATTGCCCAGAACACGTCGTGCATCCCTTGGTCTGGATTTGCGGATTCACTGATCAGTTGCATCAACCGAGCGCGCTCTGGCTCGGTTACTTTTCGTGACAAGCACCTAAAATAGATACGATCGATGATCGCTTCAGGAGTGAGTCCTTCCTTCTTCCAGGCCGCCAACAATTCACCTTGATTGATCTTTCCACTCACTGTGCCACCATTGATCAAATGAAGAGCTTGCGACAGCGATGGATCGGTGGTCGCCTCATCCGCGCACACCGTGGTTCGAGCGCTGCGACCGAAGGTCGTTAGGAAATAGTTGCTGGTCGCGCCATCGGCGATTTGCACGGCACGCGCCCCCAGAGGTAAGCCACGGAATTTCTCTTTTGTCTCAGTCACTTGAGAAATGCAATCGAGTAAGTTCTCAGCGGGAATCCGCCGAACCGTCGCATGAGAATAATTCCGTAGATCTTGCTCGTTGTCTGGCAATGGAGTCGTGGACCTTTGGTAGGTTTGCGAATTGCAAATATCTCGAACCAATTGCTTGGTGTCGTACTTGTACTCGATTAACTTCGCTCCAAGCGTATCGAGCAATTCTGGATTGCTCGGCGGGTTACTGGCCCGGAAATCATCCACTGGGTTCACAACACCAACTCCGGTGAAGTGCGCCCAAATACGATTAGCAACGCTCTTGGCAAAAAATGGGTTATCGTTGCTAGTGATCCAGTCAGCGAGAAGAGCGCGGCGGTCTTTACCAGCAGCGTCAGGCTCGGTACCACCGAGGAACTTCGGCTTCACCACTCTGCCACCCACCGGATGATTGACTTCACCACCACCGCTGTTGAAGACCAGGATTTGGCGATAGTCCTCACTCTGCTTCCGACCAACCTGTGAGAAAAAGGCCGCGAATCCGTAGTAATCATCCATGGTCCAGCGATCGAATGGGTGATTGTGGCATTGAGCGCACTGGGTTCGAATCCCCATGAATACTTGAGCTACATTTTCCGACATCTTCAGCCGGTCCTGTTCCACTTGGTAAAAGTTGGTAGCTGGGTTTTGGAATGTCCCCCCAGTCGCGCTCAGCATCTCCCGAACGATTTTGTCGATCGGTGTGTTGGAAGCGATCTGGTTGATCAACCAGTTGTAGTACAGATAAGCCGCCTTGTAGCTGACTTCGTTCTTGCTCTTGATCATCAGCAAGTCCGCCCACTTCATCGCCCAGATTTCGCTGAACTCTTTACGAGACAGCAGCGTCTCGATCAATGCGGCTCGTTTATTGGGATCGGTATTGGTCAAAAACGCAGTGGTCTCTTGTTCGGTAGGCAACAACCCCGTGATATCCACGGTCGCGCGGCGGACAAACTCCTCATCGCTACACAGTCCGCTTGCGGGCAATCGCAACTTGAGCAGTTTCGCATCCACCAACGCATCGATGTAATTGCCTCCGCTGGGCTTAAATTGGAACTGGAGACCACTAGGAAGTCCGAGGACTTGAGTCCCAACCGTGTGCGTGTCAAAGCGTGCCATCACGAACGCTTCGCCACGAACACCACTCGTCACTCGGCCGTCGAATGCAACGGCTGCGGTCCGCTCGTTGTTGGTGGTGAAGCCGGCCAAATCCCATACGTCCCGTTGGGTACCGTCGGCATAAGTCGCAACAGCAACCAAGCGTTGCTGGGCGCCTTCACCTTCCACCACCGCTTGATTGGGATAGAGATCGACTTTCGTAACAGCGGGTGGCCGTGCCGCATCTGCGGGTGCTCCGGCCTGTAGCCAAGCAAGCAGTGTGTTGTAGTGTTTGCTTCCTGGCTCAATCTTCTTGCCACCGGTGTGCTGAACGGCACCGGTCGCTTTGAGCAGCATCAAGCTTTGCTCGGGAATAGCAATATTGATGCGGCGGATACCTATCTCTCGCGTGATTCGTTGGTAGTCACCTAGCGGGTCGAATCCGAACAAGCTCAACCGGAAGCCATCCTTGCCCCGAGCGGCTCCGTGGCATGAACCCGTGTTGCAACCGGACTTGGTCAACACCGGCATCACATCTCTCTCAAAACCCACACTGCGAGGAGTCTGCGATTGGGTTACTTCAAGGGTTGCCTTCGCCTCCATGCCATTCCAGCTACCGATCAACTGGGTAGCTCCATCTGCAGCTGGAAAGACGACTAGATTTTCCAGCCGTCCAATCGCAGGATTTTCCAGCTTCCATTGGACTTGGTCGGACACATCGACCGTGATACCGTCGGCCCGTGTCGCCATCGCGATGAAGTGCTGGGAATCGTTCTGGGCGCTGATTCGAATCGCCGGTGGATAAACGCTTAACGCTTTCCATTCCACCGCCGCAGGTGCAGCGGCCGGTGCCGGACTTTCAGGAGCTGGCACTGCAGGAGCTGGCACTGCAGGAGCTGGCACTGCAGGAGCTGGCACTGCAGGAGCTGGCACTGCAGGAGCTGGCACTGCAGGGGTTTCGGCGGCCGGAGGTGCGGGTGGCGGCGAGGTCTCTTGGGCCAACAACGAAAATCCCCAAGGAGCGGTGACTCCGAAACCAACACAGAGCTGAATAAGTTTTGAGAAACGTTTCATACTATCCATGGTTATTGAGATATCGCGGGATTCAATCGAAAGTTGGACATCGGCCGCCAAATCCAATCCGATCCAACCTTTGGTATCGACGGGTTGGATCTAGACTTGACTCGGCGGTCGGAAAGCGGACCTTGAACTGGCTTACTGGCGCCTGCCTCCAGTTACGGCTTCCCTTTTTGCTGCCGCAATTGCTCAAGGCGGCTCAAGGGCTTGTCCGTGGGTGGTGCAGGTGCAGGGGGAGGGGTTGGTGCTGCAGCAGCTGCTGGAGCGGTTGGGGGAGGCGCGACGGGGACGTCGATTTGGACTTCAGCATTGCCATTGGTTTGGGTAATGACCCCTTTGTCGCTGGTAACCGTCCCGCGACAAACCACGGTCTTGTAATTGCCAGCTCGCACCTCAACAGGAATCTGCAATGGAAACGCCAACTGCTTTGCATCCGCGGCCAACGGTAGCTTTGGAGTGGTTGCAGTCGTTCCCGGTGGTACCCCAAGGATTTCCACTTCCACGGTTCCTTCGACGGGTCGCTTTAATGCAACACCAACGATGACATCTACCGGCTTGCCTTGTTCGGCCATGGTCTTAGCGAATTTAAACTCGAACAGCGCATCCGTAACGTCCAATTCCACAAACTCGGAAGCAATCGTGATGGGGCCATAACCGATATCGGTAGTCGCCAACACCAAGATCGGCCACTTGCGAATAACGGCGCCGTTGTTGGCCGTCAGGTTCATCTGGATCGTTGATTGATCACCCGGGATGGTGACGGGCGAAGCTCCAATTCCCGGAGGGGCAGTCAGCAAGCGAACATTGATCGGTTTGTCAAAGCCCGGGTTCCGTTTCGCATTCACGGTCAATGCCAACGAGCCATTCCGCACGATTGGCACTTGGGGTTGTGCGATCTCGATGTCGAACGGAGCCGCATCGACGATGTTCACGGTGAGTCGATCATCCCATCGCCCCCAAACATCGACGTTGTTCTGACCTCGCACCAATTGGGTACGCTGATTCAGGAAACCGGTCAGGGTTAATTCTGGTGAAGCGACGAGAGTAGCTGTGAGATCGACGAGCTTGCCAGCGTTAGCGGCATCGGGTGCAGCGCGAAACAGCATTTGGA
>VGZN01000523.1 GCA_016872635.1 Planctomycetota bacterium
CTGGAGAAGTCGTTGTTTATTCTTGCCTTCAGGAAGTCTTGTTAGCTCCAGAGAGAATCCAGACAGTCTGAGAAGCATTACTAGGAGACGAAGAATGCATCGCAGTTTACGCACTTGCAAGGTTAATCGAGCGACTTCGGATTCGAGTTTCTCGATCGAATGGTCAGAGGAAACAAAACCAATGACTGGTTTAGGAGGTCGCGATTTCCATGTGTGAAGGGTAGATCGCGGGACAGCAATCCCGACATCGCGTGGATCCTGTCCGGAACGATGTACCCATTCGCGCAGTCGATGATCGTAAGCGGGCTGACGGCGGCTGAAGGCAACCATTGGAAAAGCAAACTTCCTCGAGATGCTTGCTGCGGTTAGTGGTCATGGGCACTACCAGTCAGGATCGCTTGCGTTGCGACACTATGAATGCCTCAGAGTAGGGGGATACTGATTTGCGACTTCAATAAGCTCGCTACGAATGTTCCTGAACTACAATTCATTTTTCTTGACTTTCGCCGACGATCCTTGCTCAAGACCTCCAAACGGTACTGAATAATTTCGCAAGCATAGATAACGTTACGGTTTCTGGGGGAGTGGGCCCACAGTACACGGTAACATTCGGTGGTACGCAGGCCGGAATCGATATGCAATTGATCTTCGGGGATGCAGCCAACATCAGCAACTTGAGCGTTCGGAGCATCACCACTACGTACGATGCCGATAATGAGGTTTTGTCAGTCAATGATCCCACCTCGAATGTGAACTTTGTCCGGGACAACCTCGGACGTGCCACGACCATCGCCAGCACCGTCAATGGGGCCGGTTTTTCCATGGGTCAGTCGTTCGACGTGGTTGGCAACCGCACGGAGCTCCGGGCCAGCGGTTCCGGGACCTTCGATTTCCGGAATATCTGCAGCTATGATGAACTGAATTGATTTTTGGAAGTGGTTCAGACCAACCAAGTTGGGTGCATTCAAGTGCTCCCGAAACGGGTATCCTTCACCTACAGTGCGTTAGGTCAACGGACCCAGATAGCACGTTTTCAGAGCACCGGAACCGCTAGCAGCCCGTTGAAAAAGTTCGGTTTCGCGCCACCTTAGGGACGATCATCGCAATTGCCATGGAGGATAGCAAGATGGCCCTTGGTCGACGCAAGCCCGTTAAGCAACAAGACCTGTTCATCACGGCTGTAGATCTACCCCGTTCGGACGGACACGTATTCTTCGCGAAACTCAATCAACTGTTGGAAGGTGCGGGTTTCGATGCTTGGATCGAGAAGCTCTGTGGTCCCTACTACAGCCAAGTCCGTGGTCGCCCCGGGATTCTACCCGGCGTCTACTTTCGCATGCTCTTGGTTGGCTATTTTGAAGGGATCCAATCCCAACGCGGAATCGCTTGGCGATGTGCTGACAGCCTTTCGATTCGTCAGTTTCTCGGTCTTAAGTTGACCGACCATTCTCCGGATCATTCCTCGTTGACGGTCACTCGAGAGCGATTGCCTGAAACAGTACACGCATCTGTTTTCGAATGGGTACTTCGGTTGGCCAATGAAAGGAAACTGCTCGGAGGCAAGACCGTAGCCGTCGATTCGACAACCCTCGAAGCCGATGCCGCTATGAAGAGCATCGTTCGCCGGGATACCGGCGATGACTGGGTGAGCGGTACCGATACGGAAGCCAAAATCGCGAAGATGAAGGATGGAACGACGCACTTGGCCTACAAGGCCGAACATGTCGTGGACTTGGGATCGGGAATGATTCTTGGGGCGGAGATCACTCCGGCTGACATGCACGATACGAAGTCCTTGGAAGACAGCCTGCACAAAGCGCAAATCCATCTTGAGGAAGCAGGAAGCAATATAGAGATTCGCGATGTTGCAGCCGACAAGGGCTACCATTCGACAGAAGCATTGACCGAGTTGTCTGAACATACGAACTACCGAAGCTATATTCCGGAGCCCAAATCAACTGAAGGGCGCACCTGGAGCAAAACAACACTCAAGCAACGCAAGGCGGTTCTGGCGAACCGACGCAGAGCTAAAGGCAATAAAGGACGCAAACTTCAGAGAATGCGAAGCGAGAAAGTGGAAAGGACATTCGCGCATGTGCTGGAGACCGGCGGAGGTCGTCGATGTCGATTGCGTGGAACCGAAAAGATCCAAAAGCGGTACTTCCTGATGACAGCAGCTTACAACGTTGGGGGCGTTATGCGCATGCTTTTCGGAATCGGCACTTCCAGGAGTGTGCAGGGGATGATGGGGGGCTTTTTGGCCGGTTACCTAGCCTGTAAAACGCTTTGGTTGGCCCTCCAACGAGGTTGGGGCGCACCATGGCGTCCGATCCTACGATTCCAACGCCATTTTCGAGGTGCGATGATCGAGTTCCGAAATCGTAGCGAGCCAACACAAATCGCGAGATCTTCAACGGGCTGTTAGGGCGAATCAGCCAATCGGTCGTTCAAAAAGTGGCCCCCCTCGTGTGTATCCGATATCTTGCGGTTGAGTGGTCGGCTAACGCATTCTACAGGGCTTATGCCCATTCGCCTAAACACAAGTTCGCCTTCACAATTTCACTTTCGCCGAGAATGACATGATTGCCGCACTACTTTTGATTTTGACGGCTAACACACCGCAGATTCCAGACACCCTAGTTTACGGAGGTAAAAATTTTGCAATTCAGCAGATACCAATGCTGGGCATCTGTGATTACTCGGAGGGAGATCTGCCCCCTGGTAAGATGAAACCACCAGAATTCGATTTACAAGGAATTGGTAACTGGAAAGGATACGAAGCCAAATGGCTGATTCGTGATTCAAAACTTTATCTTATGAAAATCAAAGCAAAGCGTGATGGCAAGCGAATCAAGAACGCCCAGATCTTCCTGGGCATGCAATTCCCATTACATGCTTACTGGTTTACAAGGCGAATTCATCTATGAGTGGGGGGGCTACAATGAACAAACGAAGAAATCCGAGTCTGTGATCGTGTTTCAAGTTGAGAAAGGAGTCGTTACGAATCAATCGTTTAATTCCGAGTCTGACATTCCTTCTGAATGGAATGGCCTGCGACAGGATAGGGCGACCGGAGGTCAGTAAAGGCTAAAATGGGGAAACCATGCCCGTTGCCGAATATCGAATCATTCGTTTTTGAGCCGCCTTTGACGCAGCGCCTTTGCGTTGCGGTCTGGATCCCGCCTAACGTCCAGCACAGCGTAGACAACCACGATATCTTTTATGACCCCGTACCAGATTACAAACGGTTACCGCGACGCGAAAGTATAATGCCATCCGTCCACTTTGGCGTGAACTCCTGCATACAGAAGCAGCGAGTCGATATCTGCCGAAATGCTGTCATAGAAATAAGTTGCTAGGTTTGGATCGATGTCGCCGTAAAAATCACAACCATCCGCAATGTCGCGTTCGGCGCTACCGGAGATCTTGATTTTCATCGGAGACGATCCGCAAGCCGCTTTTTGACGTCAGCCCAATCAGAAAGCGCGTCCTCTCCGCGCTCAATCGCCGCCACGCGTTCGGCAACAACGCTTCCATGCCATTCCGGTGGCGCAGTAGCGGGATCTTCGGTCGTTAGAAGTTTCCAAAGTAGTTCCATCGCGACAATCTGCTCATCGCGAGAAAGCCCGCCGATTATTGTTTCAAGTGACATAGTTACCTCCGCGAACATTTTTGCATCGTGTTGTTCTTAGAGCAATTGCTTGCTTGGCGTACCATCGGTGCTCTGCTGGGTGACAACTTTGGCTCTGTTGGTTTCCGTCAAGCGACTTCATGTTGCCGGGCACCCTCCCCACACCACCATACTCCACCATCACCCTCGCCACGCCAGCCGCCTCAGCAAAATCATCCTCGGTGACCAGCAGGTAACTCTGCTGTGCG
>VGZN01000524.1 GCA_016872635.1 Planctomycetota bacterium
AAAGTTGCTAAGCAAGAAACGCTGAGAATCCCCGTCAGCGAAACGATGGGAATGCTTTTCATTGAAAACATGCTGTACATCAGTGGTAACGGAAGTCGCGGATTCGCACTGTATCGCTGCAAAGACGCCAAGGGTGATGACAGTTACGACGATGTCGAGTTCCTGCGCGAATGGCAAGGTGGATCGGGGGAGCACGGCTCCCATGGATTGGTGCTCGGCCCCGATAAAAAGCTCTACGCGGTTTGCGGTAACTTCACTGGTGTCCCGCAGGATCTGGTGAGCAGTTCACCCCACCGAAACTACGGAGACGATCTAGCATTGCCTAGAATGGAGGATGGCAACGGATTCGGTGCTGGTGCTAAACCACCCGGAGGTTATGTCGCGCGCATGGATCTGGATGGTAAAAACATCGAATTGTTTTCTGCCGGTGAACGCAACACCTACGATATCGCTTTCAACGCCGATGGTGAATTGTTCGGGTACGACAGCGATATGGAATGGGATTGGGGGAATCCTTGGTACCGACCCACGCACGTGTTCCATAGCGTTCGAGGCGGCGACAATGGATTCCGCGAAGGAAGTGCCAAATGGCCGGAACACTATGCAGATGGTTTGCCTCATACGACGACCATCGGGATTGGGTGTCCAACGGGTGTCGTTTTCGGTACCGGTGCTAAATTCCCGGCCAAGTACCAAAAGGCTTTTTACATTTGCGACTGGACCTATGGAAGATTGATGGCTGTCCACCTGAAGCCCGATGGTGCCAGCTACACGGGGACCTTTGAAAATTTTGTCGCGCCGAAATCGCTTCGCGGCAAAGGTCCACGCATCCCCTTAAACCTCACGGACGTTTTAATCGGAAGTGATGGATCGATGTACTTCACGATCGGCGGACGCGGAACCCAAGCCAGTTTGTTCCGAGTCAGCTATACCGGTAACGATCCTGCGAAACCACTGAATGCCGATGAATTGCGTAATAAAGATGGCGCCGACGACCGTGCGTTGCGACACAAACTAGAGGCTCTCAATGTCAAAGAGGACGTAGCCACGGTCGATCTCGCGTGGCCCTATTTGGATAATCCGGATCGCTACATTCGTTATGCCGCACGCTTAGCCATCGAACGCAATCCATTTGCCCAGTGGCAATCGAAAACACTCGCTGAGAAAAATCCGCAAGCAGCGCTCACGGCATTGCTGGCACTGGCTCGATCGGCACCCTCGGAAACCCAAGGGTCTATTTTCAAGGCTGTTATAGCAATTCCTTCGGCAAAGCTTACCGAGGAGCAACTTCTCAATAAACTTCGAGTGATCGCGGTATCGATCGCGAGACATGGGATTCCCTCCGAAGTTATCACCGGCCAATTGATTGCGGACCTCGATCCGCTGTACCCCGCAAAGAGCGAGACTGTCAATCGCGAACTCTGCCAAACACTGCTCGCCCTGAAAGCTCCACAGGCCGTGGCAAAGACGATGGCACTCATGCAAGCGGCCACAACTCAAGAAGAACAGGTCACCTATGCAGTTCATCTCCGAAATGCCAAACAAGGATGGAATCTCGAAAATCGTCGTGCCTACATGTCGTGGTGGAACCAAGGCCGATCGAACGAACACCCAGCCCACGTGATCCGGTGGTTTCAAGAAGCAGGTATCCAATTCAATAACGGTGCCAGCTTTGACAATTTTATGGCTCACGCCCATGAAGAAGCCAAGTTCTCGATGTCACCCGACGAAATTCTAGCCTTGGGCGATGTATTGGCTGCCTACGATGCAATGCGTGCCGGTGGTCAACAACCAGCACCAGGTCCGCAACGTGCATTTGTCAAGGAGTGGACCACAGACGAATTGAAACCCGCACTCGATCAAATCAGTTCTGGTCGCGACTTCAATCGAGGAAAGCAGGTTTTCAACGATGCACAATGCATCGCGTGCCATCGCTATGGCGATCGAGGTGGTGCGATCGGTCCTGATTTGACCGCAGTCTCAACGCGATTCAAACGTCAAGACATTCTGGAAGCCTCTACGGAACCATCGAAGGTTCTCTCAGAGCAATACATGAATACGGTGGTAGAAACCGACGATGGCCGTGTCATCTCTGGTCGAATCATGGAGGAAACCGACGAACGAATTGTCCTAAAACCACAACCGTTGGAAAAAGAAACCGTCTCGATCCAGAAGTCCGAAATCGAATCCCGTAAGCTATCCAAGGTTTCTCCGATGCCCGCAGGACTCCTCAACAATTTCAGCAAAGATGAAATCCTTGATCTCATGGCATACCTCGAGTCGTTCGGTGATTCAACACATCCGAACTTTAAAAAGTAGATCCGCATCCCTCCATAAACCAACTGCCTCTTTTTCGTATCAAGGCACATCTGCATGACGAAGTCCTTTTTGATGAACTCGCTCGCCTACTTCCTTATCTTGGCAACCGCATTCCACTCCGGCTTACAAGCACAGGAGAAGGGAGTGTTTGACTACCAGCGACAGATAGCAGCTGGAAAAGGGACTAAGAAGATCGTGTTCATCGCGGACGCTGGCACGCACGGCGGCAGAGGCAACCATGAGTTCATGGCAGGTTCCATTCTGTTGGCTTCGCAACTCAATGCTGCCTATCCCGAGGTCCACGCGGTGGTGCGTTCCACCAACAATTGGCCGACGGATTTATCGTATGCAGATGCGGTGGTCGTCAGCTTGAACCACGGGCAACGGGCTGCCTTGGATCCTGAAATTGCTTCTGCAGTCCGACGCGGTGCCGGATTTATGGCCATCCACTTTGGGGTAGAGGTGAACAAGGGAGACGCGGGCGATAACTACCTTCGATGGATGGGAGGGTACTTTGAAACCGAGTGGTCGGTTAATCCTTGGTGGCAACCGGACTTCCAACAGATTCCCGAACATCCGACGACCCGAGGCGTCAAACCCTTCAGCGTCAAGGATGAATGGTATTACCACATGCGATTTGTAAGCGAGATGATGGACGTGACCCCGATTCTATCAGCCGCCCCTCCCATTAGTACCGTCTCTGAGAAAACCAGTGAACGTGGAGGAAACCCAACCGTCTTCAAGGAAGTCTCCGACGGAAAACGCCAACACATGGCTTGGGCGTATCAACGCCCCGATGGTGGTCGAGGTTTCGGATTCACTGGCCTTCACCTTCATGAGAACTTGAGCAATGACAATTTTCGAAAGGTTTTGCTCAACGGTGTCGCGTGGGTAACCCAACTGCCAATCCCTGACAACGGAGTTGCTGGAAAGTCGGTAAGCAGAGAAGAGCTCGAGCGATACATCGACGATGCCCAGGCCGCGCTCAAGTCCGGGAGGTAAGCTGTATTTGCTCGAACCGATACGACCCCGGCATCACAACGTAGAGATGTCTAGTCTAGAGCGAACGATCACGAAGTTAGTTGCGTGATTTCACCTGTGCTATCGACGAAAGATTCGGTTTCGACACCGACGCGATTCAACATCGTGACAAACAAATTGGAGAGCGGCACATCCTCGTTGAACTTCAGATAACGTCCGTGCTGAAAGCCGAGCGATCGACCACCCGCCAGAACTAGAGGATAGTTTCGGTTTTCGTGTGTATTGCTATTGCTGCTCCCATACAACACGATGGTCTTATCGAGGACGGAACCATCTCCCTCCTTCGCATTGGACAACCGATCCAGAAAATAGGCCAATTGTTGGGCCATGAATTGATCCCATCGCCCCAGTTCCTCCGCACCCCCTTGCTTGTTCCAATCATGGGCGAGCGAGTGCAGTGACTTCTTAAACCCCTCCAACTGTGGAAACTTGGCTGCTTTCGAGGAACAGTCGACCATATTGGTAATCTGGTAAGTGGCTACACGCGTG
>VGZN01000525.1 GCA_016872635.1 Planctomycetota bacterium
GAAATCGAATCCGACTCTGTTTCCACTGCCCAATACCGTGGATTCCTGGTGCGTTCGTCTCCTGATTGGAAATGGATTCGGCCACAAGCGGCGTAACCGAGCTCGCCAATTTCCGCGTTTCCCCAAAATCCACTCTTTCGATTGCGGAGTTCCCTGAACGCGTTTGCGAACCTTGATGGGCGATGCATGCGACGGACTCGATCACTTCATGGAGCGAAATACCTTCAATCAATTGCATCGCGTAGTACTGAAGACCATGGTCATTACCGATCCCAAAAATGGGAACGATATTGGTATGGTGCAAACCTGCTGCAGACTCCGCTTCGCGACGAAAACGAACTTGGTTTTGAGGTTTCTCCGAGGCGATCGTATTCATTACCTTCAATGCGACGTGTCGCTGCAACGAGCGTTGAATCGCTTCATAAACCACCCCCATCCCCCCAGATCCAATCCGTCGAATCACCTCAAAGTCACCGAACGACTTAGGAAAGTTACCCGATTTCAACTCCGAGGCTGGTATCCCCTCGCTTCCGCCGGCACCTCGATCTTCTAATCCATCTCCAGCGATGCTCGATCGATCGGATCGACCAACACCGGATTCGCGAGTGGCTGCAGAAACGCGTTCAACAAGCATGAGCGATGGAAAGATCGATCGGATCAATTCCGAATGCTCTGGGTACTGCTGTACGTAATCATCGATCGATGGGTTTTCACCGCGTCGCAGCCGTTCGGAGAATTCCTCGGACAATAGATCCACTGGATGGCGTTCGTCCCGCCCATTTGTATCACTCATTTCCGACCTCACTCATGTCCGACCTCACTTCGCACCAAACCGATTGAGTATTTCAGATAATCGAGTTGCAGCGCGGACATAGCGATTGCTGGCCGCCGTTGGAGTGATCCCGAGAACCGCTGCAGTCTCACTGTTGCTCAAATGTTCGAAATGCCTCAACGCCAGTATCTCCCGATCGGTCTCATTCATCGCATCGAGCGAAAACTTCAATTGCTCCTCCTCCTCGACCCGCATGGCTACTTGGCTAGGCGTCGGAGCATTGGCGATTAACACACGAGCTAAAGAGAGACTCGTACTCTGATAATCATTCGCTTCGGGAATCCGCGACTCTAAGAACACGCTCCGTTTTTCTCTGGAGTGGGCTCGCTGCATGTCCACGAGCGTTTGCAAGACGCGTTGCCGTATCCAGACAAATAATGGAACCGAAGTTTGCGAGTGAAATTCTGAAAACCTACGCGATGACTCAAAAAACGATTCTTGGATGACATCCGCTGGTTCGATCCGAGATTGAAACGATGGATCCATCCGAAACGCAATCATCCGTTCCAATTTTGCCCGGTACTCTTCGAACGCTTGGGCGAGCATACGATCTCGATCGACCGCGTCGCAATCCACATCGCTCGCACGTTCTGGTATTCCCGGTTGTTCGGAAGGATCGCGTCTGTCCATCGTGAACTAATCCTCAACTCCGAGCAAAAAGTTGCGTCGAACGGAAAGATTTTTATCCGATTCCTGAGCTTCGACGATGGTTTTCATCGCATCCCCCACCCCCGTATCACAAAATAGCTTGATTGCTTCGGATGCTCGAAAATCCATCTGGAAAACCACGTAGAATGACGAATTTTGCGGCGAGACCCGCAACAAAGCTGAAAAAAGCGATGAAAGCTTTGAAATCCGATGTGGATGCTAGTCCAACCGTGACGGTACTCATTCTAACGCACCGCAACAAGCTGGTACTTGGACAGGTTAAAAATCAAACAACCTAATCCTCCTTGAAACCATTTTTTAGAATCTCCACCCTAGTAGGGACTCAATGATGAAGCTTCGTACCGGACTGATACTAATCGTTTTTGGAGCCACTTCCGGCTTGAGTTTCGCACAAGATACCGAGCGGAAAGAGACGGATAGAAGCGATCGTCCTTCTAACCAGCAACGCCCTGGCTTGCTCCAACGCCCCGGTCAGCGGCCAGGCCAAGGTCCCCGTGGCGAGCAACCCAATCCCGAGACGATGGCGCGAGGCATGGCGATGATGCTCCGAAACGTTCCCATCATGAAGGCGCTCGATCTCGATGAAGACGGGCAACTTTCCTCGAGCGAAATCGAAAATGCATCGAAGTCTCTAATGAAACTGGATAAGAACGGTGACGGAGTCATCAGTGCCGAGGAAATGCGTCCGGAACCAGGTACCTTCATGGGCCAGTTGGAGGGGGCAGGACAACGCCCCGGGGGAGCCGACGGCCGCACTCCTCCCAATCCTGCGATGATGATGCGAATGTTCGAAAACCGTGACGAAAACAAGGATGGTAAACTTTCAGGTGAGGAAATCCCTCCTCAAATGAAAGAGCGACTATCGATGATCGACGAAAACGGTGACGAAGCCATCGATAAAGCGGAAATGGAAAAGTCATTACGACGTATCGAAGGCATGCGTCCTGGAAATCGGCCTGGACGGGAAAGCAGTGGCGGCCAAGGCATCCCGCCCCGGCGTCCACCTGTCGATGACAAACCGTAGTTGCCTCTACGACGTCCAAAAAGTTCTAACATTTCGAGGTCCTACGGAACGCATCCCTGCGTGCTGCGATGAATCATCAATTCCATATTGTCCTCTCGGTTCCATTCGGACTTGTCCAAATTCGGCAAACGATCGCCCTCACCCAACGTATCGTTTTGGTGGGCATGATCTGGTGGTTGGCTGCCACGTGCTCAGTATCCGTTGCCCAAGAAAATGGACGAGCGGCAGAGTTGAACAAACCAACTGCAGAGCAGTTGCAATTCTTCGAGACCAAGATTCGACCAGTGCTTATCGACCATTGCTACCGCTGCCATTCTGCGGACGGCCAAGGCATCCGTGGAGGGCTGGGAGTCGATAACCGCGACGCTCTTTTAGCTGGTGGCGAATCAGGCCCCGCTATCGTTCCAGGCAATCTCAAGGAAAGCCTTCTATGGAACGCAATCAACTACCAAGATTACCGCATGCCACCCAAGGGCAAACTTCCGGACACTGTGATCGCTGATTTTAAAGCCTGGATCGAGATGGGGGCTCCCGACCCTCGATCCAATGATGGGGTCGTGATCCATTCCAAGGTAACCGCAGCGGACATCGAGGAGGGAAAAAAATTCTGGGCGTTTCGCCGCCCTTCGATCCTTCCGCCGACCTCGAGCCAATATGACTCGTGGGCGAAAACAGAAATCGATCGCTACGTCGCAGCTCTCTGGGAAAAGAAGGATATCCATCATGCAGACGATTGCGAACCCGAAACATTGTTGCGGAGACTAACGTTTGATTTGGTCGGATTACCTCCCACCCGCAAACAGAGAGATGATTTTCAAGCCCGTTGGAGAGCGGATAGCGATGCTGCGGTCTCCGAATTGGTCGATCAACTTCTCGGCTCACCCCAGTTCGGCGAACGCTGGGGGCGACATTGGCTCGATGTGGCAAGGTACGCCGAGACCAGTGGTAAGGAGACCGATGTTACATTTCCCAACGCATGGCGTTACCGCGATTATGTGATTCGATCGTTCAACGATGACAAACCATACGACCGATTTATCACAGAACAAATTGCTGGCGACTTGCTTCCTGCAAAGAACGACCAACAGTGGATGGAAAACCTGATCGCCACAGGATTCCTCGCCATCGGTCCAAAATCTCTTTCTGAGCAAAACCCACGTCAGTTCCAAGCCGACATGATCGATGAACAAATTGATACGGCGTCCCGAGTCGTACTGGGACTTTCGGTCGGATGCGCTCGATGCCATGATCATAAATTCGACCCGATCCCTCAGTCCGATTACTACGCCCTCGCGGGAATCTTCTATAGCACGGAGACCCTCTA
>VGZN01000526.1 GCA_016872635.1 Planctomycetota bacterium
TGTTGTCATTGAACATCGATGGTCAAGGTGGGCACGATTGGGTATCCATCGCGAACGCTGGTTTAGCGATCTCGCAGGTTTTCTTCGCAGGAAACATTGGCAATGACGAACTCAACGTCGATCTCCGCAACACGGGTGTCTGGGTGATGAAGGGCCGTGTGGATACAGCGTACGGAACGATTCGAGTCCAGGACGTCGCGAAGATCGTTCTGAATCGACTCGAGGAAGCAGGGCATCCTGAGGCGGTTGAGAAGATCGAACAAATCGTCGAGGAGTTTCCACCGGATCGACTGATGGTCGTGGGAACAGCGGGGATGGACTCTTTGGCCATGAATAGCTTGTCGACGAGCATCTTGTTGCAAGCCAATTGGAACGCGCAGAAATCGGAACGTCGAACCTACAGCAAGAACGACATCCGCGATGTTCGGATTTATCTGCTCGGTGGCGATGATTTTGTCACGGTGATTGGCACAGCACCTATTGCCCTCGATATCCACGGGGGGATGGGCAACGACTGGATTTTCGTTCAGAGTCTCGCGGCAACCATCACCGACTTGCATGGCGACAATGTGATTACAACTGGCCCTGGAGATGATGTGATCCACACAGGTACTGGAAACGATCAAATCGAGGCTGGTTCAGGAAAGAATCAGATTCGGGACGACGGTGGAATCAATTCCTTTACGACCGGAGACGACGACGACAGGATCTGGCACTCCAATGCCGCGGATTGGATTGTCGCTAAAGAAGGTATCAACGATATTTGGCACAATGGTGTACACCAAGGCTGGCATAATAAAAACAACCCCATGGACGTAACGCGAGATGGCTGGGTCAACGCTCTGGATGTCCTCGCGTTGATCAATAAAATCAACAGGACAGGTTCTGGGTATCTACCAGGTTCCGCTGATAGTGTGCAATATCTCTACGATGTCTCTGGAGACGAGTACATTGATCCGTTGGATGTTTTACGAATCATCAATTGGATCAATGGGAATCGAGGTGGAGAAGGAGAACCTTCCGCACAGATGGCTGCGAATGAGCCTGCGCACGGTTTGAGCTCAGACCGATCCAAGTTCGGCCGAACATCTGGAGCTTCACGATCTGTTTTCGCTCCGATGCCTTTGTCGAATCCGATCGCTGAGATCGCTGCGTTGAATTTAATTAGTGACGAAGAGACGCCATTCCGAACGGATATTCCGGAGCCTGTTAACTTTCTAGATCACATCTTGATCGCCGAGGGAGAAGATGAGCTAGACTCCCTGTTATTCGACAGGTACGAAACGCAACAAGATTCAAACGCTGAGCATCACGATGCTGTATTTTCAAAGGTGAGTCCATCGGAATGGGACGATCAGTCACCCTTCTCCCGGTCGCGTAGAAACGGAAAACGGTGAAATGCAACGGCGAGTGAACCTGCGTGACGAATGCACATCGTTTCGTTCATGATGTGCGATCTATAACTTCCTAAAATACAAAGGCTGGAAATACCGAGAGAAACCACCGTTTCATTTGAAGTCCTGATGGATGGGGCCTCGCTCTCTGGTTGCGATCAGGGCTCCATTCGGGCGAACCGCATCGAGGTCCGTTGGCTCGTCGTTCCGGCTTGAGGCCATGCAAATCCCCAGCGTTTTGGGGACCCAGCGCGACTCGAAAAACGACTCGATTTTGGGTGCGCGACGCGAAATGCAAGCGCCGCATGACGCCATGCACCGAGCCAGCATGGGCGCTACAGAACTCCAAAGCAATTGGCCAGAAATGCGAAAAACCCTGGGAAAACCAGGGTTTTGCAGCACGGGCTTCAAAAAGCTAACGGAGAGGACAGGAACCGAACAACCTACAAATTCCCTAGGAAAATCGTACTTCGACACCACGCACGACGCGAAATACGACGCGTGCCGATTTCATTGTTTGAGACGACTCGAAACACTGTCCATCACGACCAACTTGCAACTTCTTTGCAGCCCGATTTACGGGGTCACGAATTCAAGACCAATCCAAATTTACAGGGTCATGGTTTTCCGTTTGCAGGGTCATTTACAGGGTCACATCAAAAACCCCCAAGAATTTACAGGGTCACAATTTCGATTTACAGGGTCAAGCGAACAATGACACTGATCGTTTTCAATTTGGAAGCTCTACTTGTCCGCCTCCGGCGACTGGGGGATTCCGGACGGACTCAGGGCAACGCGGAAGCCGAGGAGACCGTCCCGGTACGACGACTTAGCCCAATTGCGACTCGCCGACCTGCAGTTCGCAGCTTGGTAGAGCCAGCAGCCACCACGATTCACACGGTCCGTACCAATTGTTGGCCCAGTAGGGTCGCTGACGGCACTCCTGGTGTATTCACCATACCAGTCGCTAGACCACTCCCAAACATTTCCGTGCATGTCGTACAGGCCCCAAGCGTTTGGCTCCAAGAGTCCAACAGTATGAGTTCGTTGAGAACTATTACGTTTAAACCAACCGTACTCGGGCAACAATCCTTCCTCATCGTCGAATGAATAATTCGTTTTGCTACCAGCGCGACAAGCGTACTCCCACTGAGCTTCGGTGGGTAAGTGATAGACTCGACCTGCTTTCTTCTCCTCGGGTAGCTCTGAAAGTTTCTTGCAGAATTCGACAGCGTCATCCCAAGAAACATTCTCTACCGGAAGATCTGCGTTCTCGTTACCAACCAACGCCCCTTGATAGCAACTTGGGTTGTTCCCCGTAACGGCCTGGTATTGCGTCTGCGTGACTTCAAACGCACCAAGGTAATAGTCTTTGCTAATTGTCACTTCGTGCTGGCTTTCGTTCTCTCGACGGCCTTCCTCGCTTTCAGGCGAGCCCATGATGAATGCTCCCTTAGGGATCAGCACCAGTTTCATCCCAATGCTGTTGGTGATTACCTTAGGAGGTTGTGCTTCCGGTGGATTGTTCACACCACCAATCCAAAGGGATGCAGCGATAAACCATTTGCAAATCGATTGGTCGATGAGAGACATAAATACCTTGAATGGGATGAGTCACTTCAGCTATTGGTAACCGGTTCAAAGGAGTGATTGTGGAATTATGGCAGCGTGTTTGTTTTGAATTTTACAGAGTTGGCAATGAACGCGGATACTTATTTGTCGCACTGCAGTTACGGCCCGCAACCAAAACGGCTATGGGTTAGAAGAACGGCAAAGTGTCATATCAATTGGAATTCGCTTGGCGAACGCAGTATAGATGCTCGACCCCGCGGAGATAAAGGTCACCGCCGGTGACGGCTGGCGATGACCAGAAGTTGTCATCGAGCTTGCCGTTACCGACCACCTCGAACTTCGGCCCCGCTTTGATAATCGCAGTCGCCCCGTCCTCATTGAGCACGAGCACCTGGTCCCCGATACCGACAAGGCTGGCAATCAGCCTATTCATGTTTGGTAAGCGTTCCTTGTACTGCTCCTTCCCGGTTTTAGCGTCATAGCACGTGAGCACTCCCCTGCCGGGGACGTACAGGTGTCCGTTGAATGCCAGAGGGGATGACCAGCCTGCTCCTCCGGTGGTAACATCCCAAGCAACGAACTCGCTGGGTTTCTCTCCCTGCTTCGTAGTAATGTCTCCACCTGCCCCAGCCTTGATACCAACCAGAGGACCGGTCGAACTCTGACCGTCATTGGAAATGTAAAGGATGTCGCCGTCGATCGTTGGGGACGATGAGAACGGCTGGAACCCTGACAACCGCCAGAGTTCGTCCCCGTCGTCGAGGTCTAGCCCCGAAACCCATCCGGGGCCACAGATCGCCAACTCGGTCCGCTTGCTGTTCGCCCACACCAGGGGCGAACTCCAGGAGGTCGCCACACCCTTGTCATGCCGATCG
>VGZN01000527.1 GCA_016872635.1 Planctomycetota bacterium
CGCCTTCTTGAATCCATGGGCATTCGTTAACCAAATTCAAATCCGATTTCCCTGACTAAGGATTACCCAGAATGCGCCTTGCTCACACTCTCCTCCCACAACTCACTCTCCTCCCACAACTCACTCGTTTCGCCACTCATGGCATGTCGATCTGCGGTATATCGTTTGTCGCGATGTGCATAGCGATCACTCTAGGGTTAACCGCCTGTGCCCAGGAACGGTTTTCCGATTTGGTAGGGAACGTTCGGATAGAACCTGTCTCAAGTGGTAAGACAGTCCAAGTCCCCTACATCCTTTGGGGTGGCGACATCGCGACTTTCTTGGCGAATGGGGATCTGAAAACCAAACAAGGCTCCATCTATCAGCAAATGGGCTTGGACATGCAACTCCAAGCAGGCGACGATTTCGTCGGCCAAGTCCGGAATTATTTGAGCGGCAAGTCACCCATGCTGAGGGGGACGATGCACATGATCGGATTGGCCGGTGAAGTCCTCGGCGCTGATCCGCGCACCAAACCCGTGATCGTTTTGCAACTGTCATGGAGTGCAGGTGACCACGTCGTCGCACGGAAAACTGTACGCACACTGAATGATCTCAAAGGGAAAAAAATCGCATGCCAACAAGGTGGACCGCACGTGGGTTTGCTCTATGACTCTCTCTCGGCCGCAGGATTGAATCGCCAAGACGTCGAAATTGTTTGGACGAAAGATATCACCGGCGCTGACGGACCGGCGGAAGCCTTTCGCAAGGACCCATCCATCGACGCTTGCTGCGTCGTCACCCCCGATATGATCGGCTTAACCAGCGGCTTAGAGGCGGAAGGTTCCGGCGCCGAAGGCACCGTTTCTGGCGCTCGGGTGATCAATAGCACGGTCCAGATGAGTCGCTCGATTGCCGACGTCTACGCCGTGCGTCGCGATTGGTACGACGCGAACAAAGAGTGGGTCAAGAAATTCGTTGCGGGTCACTTGAAGGCCACCGAACAACTCGTCGCCCTTCGCAAGTCATACTCGGAATCCAGCAAGATGAGCAAGGAGTACGAGCAGATTCTTTCGCTCGCCCAACGCATCTACGGGAAGGACGTTCTTCCTACCGTCGAAGGTGATGTACATGGACTGCTGCTCGATTGCTCTTTCGCAGGCCTCCCCGGTCAAATCGCTTTCTTTCGCCAGAAATCCAACGCGAGCGGATTCGACGAAACCATGTCTCGAGCCATCAATTTGGCGACCCAGTGGAAATACGCCACAACTCGCGCGGGATTTGAACCCAACGATTTCGACTACAAGAAACTCGCCGAACTCGGAGGGATTCAATACGTTGAACCTCAAGCCGTTGAACGGTTCAATAATGCGGGTGAAACCACGGATATGTTCTTTGGGGAAAACCTAGACGCCAATACCATCGTTAGCTTTTCAATTAATTTCGAACCCAACGAACAATCGTTCTCTTCCGATCGATACGGACCTGAGTTCCTCCGGGCACTCAAGCAGGCCAGCCAGTTCGGGAACGCGAGGGTCGTCATTCGAGGCCACGCAGACCCAACGAAAACGCTGATGGATTTGGTGAAAGCAGGAACAGCAAAAGGTATGATCCAGCAGAATGGTACCCCAGGGAATTACCGGTACTTCATGAACGGAAAACCACTCGATTTGAGCCGCACTAAGGAAGTCATCGAGCTGGTCCGCACCGGAAATCTCGGTGGTGGTAGCAACGACCCCATCGTGACCATGCAAGCCGCATTGACACTGTCCCAAGCTCGAGCCGAAGCGGTGAAAAAGTCTCTCGACAAGTACGCGACCGATTCCGGAATCAAAGTGGATCTCTCTCAGATCGTCCCTGTCGGCGTGGGAATTATGGAACCCGTAATTCCCAAGCCTCGCAATATGGACGAAGCGAAAGAGAATATGCGTGTTGAATTTCGCATCGTCAAAGTTAACCCCGAAGCATTGGCTCCAACCGATTTTAACTTCTAATTAGAGAACATAGCCATGCGTCCTTGCTTCCATCGATCGTCTCCATGCGGTTTCGGATTCCTCGCGATGCGATCGATCGTATGCGCAGTGCTGTTGGCTTCGTTCGGTCCTGCAAACAACTCGCTCGGATTCGGGGATCATATCGTTGTAGTCCTCGATGATTCCGGGTCGATGCGAGAAGTGATGCGATCGGTTCGAATCACGAAAATCGATGCCGCCAAACGGGCCCTCGAACAAGTCATCCAACAGGTTGATGAGGACACGCGACTTGGGATCCTGTTGCTCAATGGAATGCCAGCTACCGATCATTGGCTTGTCCCTCTTGGGCCTGTTTCCAAAACCGATGCAGCGGAGAAAATAAGCCATATCGGCCCCAACGGTGGCACTCCACTTGGGTCTGCGATGCGAACCGCCACCGAGCAACTCCTCGCCGCGCGAGCTAAATACATTTACGGCACCTATCGCTTGGTGGTCGTCACCGATGGTGAAGCCTCCGATCGATTGCTGCTCGAAGATTATCTGCCAGATATCCTTTCTCGGGGAATCATCGTCGATGCCATCGGAGTAGATATGCAAGCAAACCATTCCCTTGCGACCCACGTGCATAGCTATCGCCGAGCCGACGATTCCGAAGCCTTGAAAAATGCGATGATCGCGATCATGGCGGAGGGTGGTACCGATCAAGACCAATCGACCAGCGACGCTGATTTCGAACTGCTCAATGCCTTGAACGATGTCAATGTCCAAGAAATCATCGGAGCTATCTCCAGCCCAAATAACAAAGGTATTCTGGGAGCACGTCGAATGAATGGTGAAACGACGGACGGCAAACCATTTCCACCGACAAATGCCCAACCCCCGCAACCCAACAGCCCCTTCCATGCCCCTGGCTACTCGCCACCCGCCAGTCATCCCGTAACTAGGTCGACGCTTAGCGCGTTTCTTGGAACTATCTGCTGCTTCATGATTCTCTTTCTCGTCGCGTTATTTGCTGTGATTGTTTTACTTCTCAAGTCCACGAAGAAGTAACGCTAGCAATACCCACCTTCGAAATCTACCTACCTACCCCCCCCAGCCTCTCTGGGCCTACCGATTGCCATTGAGGCCGTGCTTCCATTCTTGCTATGACCGAGGGGAATATCTTGTCGTGATTGAACGCAACGCGACGGTTGAACGAATCGTTCGCAGTAGCGAACGTTTTTGTAACGGTACCTTTGGAAACTGGCATGCCGATCATTACGGACACTCGCAATCAACATGCGATTGGGAACGCGCTTCTGGTGCGTTCTGCCCGTGTGCCATTGCTCGATTTGTCAACAACGTCCATCTCCCCTGCGATCCATCTGTTTTGCATTCTCCTCATCGTCGTCGCCACGTTCGGTTGTGCCAGCCAAAAGTACGTGACGCAACGGCGTACACCGATCAATCCCCTCAGCGATAGCTTGAGCCTGATGAACCGTTCAGGCCCACAACCTACTGGCCGTACGGTCTCTCTACTCCGACACTATGATTTGCTGGACGTGTTCCAACGCGATCCAGAGATCGCTATCAAAAAACTTCACGAATTGAGCACGGACGAAAAGGGTGCCGAAAAAATTTACGCCATATCCGAGGTCGCTTATATCCTCGGGAAACGTTACGAAAACGATAAAGATCTCGGCAAGGCGATTGACATGTACACCATGGCCGTGAGCAATGCCTACCTTTATTTGTTCAGCCCCGAATTGGATGGTTCGCGCAATCCTTATGACCCGCAGTTCCGAGGCGCTTGCGATCTCTACAACGCTGCCCTTGAATCGACGCTGATACTAGTCAGCAAAGAAGGCAAATTAATGCCTGGAAACAGTTACCGCATCAGCACCG
>VGZN01000528.1 GCA_016872635.1 Planctomycetota bacterium
CTCCAGCCATACTCGTTCTCACCCCAACCGTGTTGCAGGTACAAAACCGGATACTTTTGGTTTGGATCGCTGTCGTAGCCCGGTGGTGTGTAGACGAATGCGCGACGATCGGTGTTAGTGCTTTCTGAGTGAAAGTAGATTTCGCGAACTTGTCCGTGCGGAACTGGCTTCAATGCGTAAAACTCGCGGTCGTGAGCTGGGATTTCGATACCACTACCCCAACGCATGGCACCAAAGTAGTAGAAGCTGTTGGGGTCTGGAACATGCCCACCGTCAATCACTAACTCGTAATAATGGAATCCTTCATCAAGAGGTCGTGAATAACCGTCCAAACGCCATCTTCCCCTTTGACGAATTCGGTGCTGTCTCGAAATGTCGTGGAAACACTCTTTGCATCGGGTGCTGCAATTCGGAATTTGATACGTCCTTGCGAGATTACCTGTGGATATTCCTTGCCAGCTTGATTGGTCGAAGCAGGCTTGAAATCTTCTTGGATACCCTCCTGTGTCTTGGGACTTACGTCGGAATCGCTTTTCGCTGGCATGCCTTCAGTGTTAGGTTTGGATGCTCCGGCACCGGGCTTTGTGGCTTCACTCGCGTTCTCTTGGAATACTTTCCGCACGAAATGGTACAGGTTATTCCGCCAATGCGTTGGGTCGTGACCATGGGAGTCGACGTTCCAAACATGGGGCACATCGTTTTCTTTGAGATAGCGATGTAGACGCTGGCTAAATCGGATCAGGCCATCTTTGTTTCCGCACGACAACCACAACAGTTTGAGCTGCTCTTTTGCTTTTCGTACGTCGGGAATCAATTCCTCGGGAGCCTTCGTGTTGGGCGCGGAAGAGAATCCGCCAACCCATGCAACTTGATTCAAGTTGGTCAAGCCAAAGTTTAATGATTGCCCACCCCCCATCGACAGTCCTGCAATCGCTCGATGATTTCGATCTGATTTCACGGAATATCGAGACTCAATGGTTGGAATGACATCGTCCAACAGATCCCGTTCGAAGGCAGCGAACGCAGGAGCCGCTGCCATAACGTTGCCTTCCGCTCGATCGTTTTTCTGAGCGCGGCCATTTGGCATAACAACGATCATGGGAACCGCTTTACCATCAGCAATCAAGTTATCCAGCATCATGTCCGGGGTCGCGAATCGTTGCCATTCCGTTTCATCTCCGCCGATACCATGCAGTAGATAGAGGACTGGGTACTTTTGATCTTTTGAGTAACCAGGTGGTAAGTAGACATTCAGCTTGCGCGTGGTGCCAACCGTTTTGGATTCGTAGTCGATCTTTGCCAGCGATCCATGTTGGATCCCTTCGCGTTTTTCAACGATGCTGCTCGGCGGGTCCTCGTACGTTTGCTGGTCATCGGGCCCCAGTTCGATCTGGCCGCCAAATCCACCCCGGCGAGGGCGTTCCGAGTTAGATGCATTTTCCTGCGCTGTGAGTTGCTGCAGCAGGATTAGGTAGAAAGTCAAAACGAGGAAGAGGTTTCTCATCAATCACACCTTGAGTTGAATTAAAAGTTCCGACACCGCGGCACATGGGTTTCGATTCTAACATCTGGTCGACACGCCACACAAGCAGATCGTGCGTATACGCACAAAACGATGTGCTCGGCAAAGCAATTTGATTTGACGATTCGCCGAGTGTGCCCTGGGGGTAAAGTTGCCGTGGTGCCCCTGTTAATCCATGGGGTGTCTTTGCACATGGAGTTCATGTAGACTGTCGCAAAGATTATTTTGGGGCACGCCGCGTGGTGGTGGGGCTCAGTGTGTCAAGGGAATCCACCGGATCGAATCGCTGGACCATGAACGAATCCGTGCAACAGGAACGAGAATTGCCGCTAGCGCTCCGAGCCGCATACATGGCACTTCACCGTCGCACCGACGCGATATTTGCTGAACATGGGGTGACAGCCGATCAGTTTGTTCTCCTGCTCGCCTTGCGAGAAGGCCGATCGCTTACTCAGCGGGAACTTGCCGATCGCATTTCGTCCGACTCAAGCACCGTTCGGGCGATGTTGGTGCTTTTGGAGAAGAATGGATTGGTGGCACGAGCTATCCACCCGACCGACTCAAGGGCGAAGACTGTCGAACTGACATCGGAGGGTAAGAGAAAGCTACGCAAGCTTTGGAAGGTCGGTCAGCCAATTCGCGACCAAATGGTTGAAAGCTTATCGCGACACGAAGCTGAAGTTCTGAATAGCCTTTTAGGTCGCGTTGCTGATTCCCTGAACCTGGATAAGACAGTCGCATAGCCGTTTTAGATTGCTGGTCGGTATCTAAACTTCAGCGATACTACTTCAGCAATTCTTTGGCAGGGTAACCCCTGCGTCTCGCGGTTGGCCGCTTCGTTTTCCCTAGTCCTTCTTCTTTTTGCTCGGCCCTTTGGTGGGATTCACTGGGGGGGCGTCATCTGGCCCCTGTACTAGACCGTGGGTCAGATTCGTCGGACGATCCTTAGGACTCTCTTTTAGGGGAGCTTTCGAAGGAGTTTTTGGAAGTTCGGGAGAGAGGATTGGAGTCAGTTCCTTGACAAAGTCTTGCGCGTCGCGAAAGCTTCGATAGACGCTAGCGAAGCGAACGAAGGCGACCTCATCAAGCCTTCTCAGGTTCTGCATGCATAGGTTCCCGATGTCCTCCGAAAGGACTTCCCGCTCGTAGTTGTCGAGGATGTAGGATTCGATTTCGATGGCGAGACGTTGGATTTCTTCCGCGTTGATTTTGCGTTTCCAGCATGCCAACGCCAAACCACGCTCGATTTTGGCTCGACTGAAATCCTGGCAGGTACCATCCCGTTTACGCACTTGAAGCAAGCCTTCCACTCGCTCGTAAGTGGTGAAACGTCGCTTGCAGTGGTTGCAAAAACGTCGCCGACGAATGGCTCGGCCATCCTCGACCAATCGAGAGTCTCTCACGCCATCGTTATCGTTGCCACAGAATGGGCATCGCATGTAACCCGCCGTTTCCTTTGAGGAGGATCCTGAGGAATTTCGTTTTGCAACCTCTTCCGAGATTGTCGCATACATAAGGAATGAATCAAGCCACGGCAGGGTTTGCCCCCCTTTTCACTCGCTGGTTGTTTTGCAATCTATCGTCGGCACGCACGGGATCGCTGTGATCAAACCTGTGGATCGAACCATTAGGAAGTCGAAAGGGGGATCGTGACTGCGGTGTCCATGAGTTGCGTTGGTCCGCAGAAGGTGTGGATGGTTGGGGGGGCAGGTTCAGGATGGCCTAAGCCACGGTCTAGCCGAAAAGCGTACAATATCGGGCTCCGCGAAGGAGTGAGTTTGGATAGCCGCACGCATTTAGAACCCGCCATTTTGATGCGAATTATTTGCAACCTACGGCTTGAAACCTATCGCTTGCAACCTGCCGCTTGAAGATCCCCGCTAAAACACACCTTCCTCAATAGCCTATGGAACCGATGAACCAATCCGATCCAAAGTCGAATCGAACAGCCGACGTGCAAACATCGTCCCCCTCGCAGAGTTCCCCGCCACAACTTGTGGGTGGATCGGCGGGAGAAAGAACGGATCCACGGGAGACACCCAAGCCGTCGTACCGATATCTTGTCTTTGCTGGCCTGTTCATGCTGGTCGGACTATGTTTTTTGATCTTCTTGGGAAGGGAGAGGGTCAGGATTGCAGGTCAACCCATCGGCGACTTGGATTTGAAGCCGTTGCTTAACGTCGAGCAGCGACTCTCCAGCCAAGATCTTGCGGGTAAGTGGGTAGTGCTGCATTTTTGGGGGCCATGGTTTCCGCCGTGCGCCGCGGAGCTTGTGGACATTGCAAAGCTTCAGCAAAAGTACCAAGGCAG
>VGZN01000529.1 GCA_016872635.1 Planctomycetota bacterium
TTTAGATTGGAAGGTTTTGCCTAACACACCCAAGAGGGAAGGAATTCGATTCGGAGCCAGTATCGACTCGATGCATTGGGTCCGTTTCTTTAGATCCAACGCAATTTTTCGCAACTGCTGGATCTTGTTCTCTTTCAATCGGACTGGTCCAACCTCGCTTTTCAATTGCTGGAGGTGTCCATAGAGCTTCCACGCTTTCCAACCAAATGGAGCCCCGATCGCAGCGAGCGTGATCACACATAAAGTGATCAGAGCTACCCAGCTTTGAACTGCGTTCTTCAATCGGCTTCGCGCGACCAATTCCGGAGGGAGTAAGTTGACGTGCATCTAGTTCTCCTCCCAGGCGATCGCTGAAAGTCCGGCTGCAACAGCGTAGAGACTTACAGGCGTCCCGCGGTTCACTTGTTCGCTACCTGCAAGAGACCATGTCTCGGTTGGGATCTCCAGCAATTGCTCAAACTGGATTGAAAGCGTTGGCATCACAGAACCATTGCCGCATAGGAGGATTCCAGTGGGTTCACTACTGCTATGCTCTGCACGAATATATTCGAGGGTTCGATAAACCTCACCTGCCAGAGACTGAACAAAGCGAAGCTGGAACTCCGAGACAATCTCCACCAATTCATTCGAGCTATCCGTGTGGCGGGTTCCCTCCGTCGCAGCCTTCATCAATAAAAGATTTACCTCGGCAGGGGTGATTGCCAACTCACTGGCGAGCGGCACTAACATCTTTTCGTAACCGTGATGATTCAAAACCCTGGTGAGAACTGGCAGCCCGTGCTGGACGAGAGTAAACGTTGTGCAGGAATCGCCGATATGGACCATGAGGCACGGATGCTCCCCTCCCCGAAGAAACATCTCGGATGCGCGAGCGAGTGCACACGGTAGCGCATCGAGCGTCTCCGGAGCATACCCCGCCCGAGAAATCAGATCTCCTAACCACATCGAAAAGTCGTAATCCGCAGTCACAACCGCAGCACTCTGTTTGCGACTTCGCAACCGTCGTCCCGTCGGCAACTCCCACGCCTTTACGACCATTTGTTCAGGATCGTAGCTCTGTTCTTTTTCTAACTCAACGCGAACCGCATCATCCAAATCCGAGGGCTTTTCAATCTGTAGTTCAAATTCGCGGTACTCGACCATCCCTCCAGAAACAGTGATTCCCACCGAGTTGCTGCTAAAAAGAGATCTGGCCCGCTTCGCTTGATCGATCATTCCCTCTAATGCGACTTGAGGATCACCCATCGCAGAAGCGAGCTTCTCGGACACGCCTAATTTCGTCGCAGGCTGAAAGGCTGTCCAAATTGCCTCGATAACGTACTCATCACCAGAACGCCCCACCTGAGCCATGTGGATAGCGCTTTGGTTGATTTCCATCCCCACCCAACCGCGGCTCGAGTTGAGGAGGAGATTTTTCATTTTTCGGATCGGTACTGTGAGCATAGTAGAAAACCGTAGTTCTCGATTGGGTCACAGATGCCCCCCAAGCATGACAAAGCACCGATGCGGCTTAGGTAGCCGTCGTTATATCCAGCATAGGTAATACAATCGACATGACGACCGTACCCACGACCCCGCCCAGAGTCATAATCATCGCCGGTTCGAGCAGTTTGACGAACCATCGAAGCTTTTGCTCACCCTCTTTTTCGTAGTATTCCCCGATGGTTTGGAGAACAAAAGCGATTTTGGCAGAGCGTTCGCCGGTCTCGAGCATATGCCCAGCTCCAACGGGGAAAAACGTCACACTGGAAACCGTAGGACCAATGCCTCGCCCCTCGAGGATATCTTTCTCCATCCGCCGAAACATATCGCGGTAATAAACATTCTTCGTGGCACGTTGACTCAATTTGACGGTA
This sequence comes from Planctomycetota bacterium, assembly GCA_016872635.1. GTDB lineage: Bacteria > Planctomycetota > Planctomycetia > Pirellulales > Pirellulaceae > JBKCUI01. The sequence goes on from VGZN01000529.1 coordinate 1,857, forward strand.
TCCAATAACGGAACTCCATTCTCGATCATGGTACCCATCAACCGAAATATACGCCCTGCCATGAGTGGCCGACTCGCCTCCCGAACAAAAGTGCCGTTGAGAATGATGTAGTCAATCGTATAACGCCACTGGGGTAATCGTCGCGCATACATGGCCGCAACAAACACGATTCCCATCAAACCGACAAACACAAACCAATAGCTTTGAAGTGTCGAACCGACCGAAAGCAAGAACGATGTCAAAGGTGGAACGGGGCGCTCCATCTCTTTGAACACCTTCGCAAACTGTGGCAACACGAAAAAGAACATGGACGACACAACGGAACACGTGATGAACAGCAAAACCGCCGGATACGTCAGCATCGACAATACGCTACTTTTGAGTTGTTGATCCCGCTGCAGCAATGTCGTCATCCGCTCTAAAACATCGATCAGTTTTCCGGAATGCTCCCCAGCGTCCACAGCCGCCACCATGGAGACATCGAAAATCTTGGGATGCCTCGACATCGCGACCGAAAATTTAAGCCCCTCCTCCACGTCTCGTTTCACCGATTGCAGCACACTCCTTAGTGTCGGGTGGGTGCATTGATCCGCAACAACGCGAATGGCTGCGGCCAAGTCATCACCCGAATGGATCATGATCGAAAGTTGCGACAGCGCAACGACCAGATCGTTGTACTTTACCCGTTTTGCTCCGAGCAATCCCGCTCCGAACGATCCCGCCGACGTCGAGCTCAATGGCTTAATCAATGGATTGCGGGAAACGGATACTGGTGCATCCAGTGATCCCTTCGCGACGGGTTCGATGCTTTGAATGTTCAAACCCGCAAAACGGAGCGAACTGCGGGCAGCCATGGCAGAGACCCCATCGACAGTCCCTTGGACAATCGCTCCTTGTTTATTCGTCGCTTGATATTGGAATTTCATCATAGAAATCAGCCTCCCTACTACTCGTCGCAATAGGCGACTTCGAGGACCTCGTCAACGGTGGTTCTACCTTGCTCCGCCAGGTAGATCCCTTCGTCGAGCAGCAAGCTCCTGCCCATCTTTCGGTGGTTGATACGGAGTTCGTCGGTCGTTCCATTACGAGTTATGATCTCTCGCGCAGTCCGATCGAGGGAGAATATTTCATAAATCCCCGTCCGACCTCGATAGCCAGTATCAAAGCATTCCCGGCAACCTTGACCGCGGTGGAACTGGCGTCGGCGATCTCCTTGGTATCGAATCGCGTCCAATTGCTCCGACTCTGGGTAGTAAGCGATATCGCAGGCTGGGCAGATCGTACGAACCAATCGTTGTGCAATAACACCGAGGAGTGCTGCAGCAATTTTGAATGGTTCAATCCCCATGTCCCGCAGTCGCGTTACCGCACCAAAACTATCGTTGGTGTGCAGGGTGCTCAAGACCAGGTGCCCGGTCAATGCAGCCTGAATCGCGATCGACGCGGTTTCTGCATCTCGAATTTCGCCGACCATGATCACATCCGGGTCCTGACGCAAAATCGATCGCAGGGCATCGCTGAACTGCATCGACTTGGCATTGCTGACCTGAACTTGGTTGATTTGGTCAAGTTGATATTCGACCGGGTCCTCGACCGTAACAATATTTCGTTGAACGGACTTGATCAATTCCACCGCAGAATAGAGGGTCGTCGTTTTACCGCTACCGGTAGGACCGGTCGTCAGCAGGAGCCCATAGGGTCGATTCAAAAGTTCTTTAATGGTCCCCAATACTTCATCTCGCATGCCGAGTTTGTCGAGATAAAACGTAACGTTCTTTTTGTCCAAAACCCGCATCACCACCTTTTCTCCCAAGATGGTTGGAAGCGTTGAGATACGCAGGTCAATCTCTCGCCCATCGACGCGCAAGTGGATACGGCCATCCTGCGGCATCCGATGCTCGGAAATATCGAGTTTGGCGAGGACTTTCAAACGGGAGACCATCGCCGCGTGAAACTCTCGACG
>VGZN01000530.1 GCA_016872635.1 Planctomycetota bacterium
CGGATGGTAGCGTACGAGTTTCTAGTTGGTTAAGAGCGCTTAATCCAAAGCGCGTCACTCTACCCATCGCATCCGTGAGTTTGGTCATGTGACCTTGCTCGTTGTACTCGTAACGATAAGTAGGTCGGGTTTGAGTATTGTTATCGAGCGGATTTGGAACGGCAGGAAGCTGGACCTGAATCAATTGCCCTCGGGCGTCGTACGCTAAGTCTTTTCGGTTACCGAGTTGATCGATTTCAAAGACGATCCGACCGAATTCGTCGTATTCCTTTTGCGTGGTGGTTCCATCTGGATAAATCGTTTTGGTGACTTGTCCTTTGGCATCGAACACTTGCTCGGTAACACGCTGCTGGGATCGATCGATACTAGAGAGGCTACCATCCAAGTTTTCGATTTGAATGATCCCCGTAATCGTTTTGTAGGCTTGTCCAAGCGAGTTGTATTCCGTTTCTGATCGTAAACGAACTCGTTTCCGATCAAAGCTCGATCCCTTTAAACCGACGCTTGCAGGATCGATGGACGAGCCAAGTGTTCCTGTTGATCGCCCTCGGTCGTCGTAGAGAGTGATCGATTCCTGGCCGTCTGCGGCGATTTGCTTATACGTTCTTCCTTGAGGATCGTATTCCGTTCGTGTTGCCGTTACGATAACTCCCGCGTCAACAATAGCCGCAAGAATCGATTTGGCGTCCGCGGTCCAACCGACGATGACATTCGCGCGACGTTCGGATCCGATCGATCGGCCTCTCGCATCATAAAGATTAAAAGTAGCAAAGACGGACGGCGAGTTTCCAGATGGTTTGCCGAGTGGTGTCCCCTCCGGTACAAGGTAAGGCTCGGTCGTGGCTACCAAGCGGCCTTGGTTGTCATAGATCGTGCGGGTTACCAACCACAGGGGTTCTCCGGTTTCGCTTACAGTCTGCGATCGCGATTCGACAACATTGCCCCAACGATCGTAGTACGACTCCGAGATTTTTCCGAACGGGTCAGTCGTCCTCGTGACGCGATTGTTGGTATCGTAAAGAGTATTTGCCACAGAGACGATGGTAGGGTTGCTTCCCGATCTCATGCGGCTCAAAAAAGTCCCGCCGATGTTATCTCGAACAAGTTCGATATCGACTCCTTTCAACTCCTCCGTCGAAACCTGTTGTCCCTTGGTGTTATAGTTGGTTCGCGAGCCGGTGATATCCGCGACTTTTGTGATCACTTGCGTCTGTTCCGAGGCGAATTGCGTCATGCCCGACGCGGTGAGGAACGGACGCCCTTGCTCATCGTAAACGGTTCGTGAAACATTCCAGAGGCGTTCCGTTTGCTGGCTGTTCGGATTGATAGCTGATTGCAGTGTCTCGGTACGGGATTGGACTACCAATCCTCTGCGATCGTAGAGTGTTTCCGTGCGGAGTCCGTTTGCATCAACGTTCGACCAGGGGCGTCCCATCGAGTCGTATTCCAACGTCGTGGAGGTTTGTACGATACCATTGACGCGTGATTCGGTTCTAACCACTTTATCGTTGGCGTTATGGAGACTCGCCATCGTCAATGTCGCGTTGGGAAGTTTTCCGTTGGGATCTATCCAAAGATAGTTGGTTCCAGTCCCATTTCCGTTGAGGTCATGACCGATCCGTCGATCCGACTCCTGCGCGGCGACGACATTGGTGAGATCCCCTTCGTCGCTGTATTCCAGTTTTGTCACAGCGACCGTATCCGAACGATTTTGTTGGGTTCGGATACGGGTCGGTTGCCCGGTGATCGGATCGGGATCAAGAAACGTCTCGTTTCGATTTGCATCTGCGATGTACTTTACATTTCCTCGCACTGGGAGGGCGAATTGCGTATCCAATTCGGCCTTGCGGTCATAGAGGTACCTAGTCGTATTCCCGTTGGAGTCTGTGTCGGCAATCAGTTGGCCTGAATTATCATAGGTTTTCTCGGTGGTATTCCCTCGAGGATCCACGGTTTGCGAAACGTAGGCGTTAGAAAAAGTTGTACTCCACGAGAAATTGGTCTTGCTCACCAAGTCATCTGTTTCATCGCTGGTTCGATCGTCGAGGCCAACAATGACTCGGGATTCCGTTGGGATCGGTAGGGGCGAGTTGTATTCGAAAGCCTCTTTATCGCCGCTCGGTTGGATCGAAGCGACAGGTAGTCCTCGAGAATTGAGCTCTGTCACGGATCGCTCAGCGTTAGGATCTGCTGGGGATTGTCCTGGCGCATAATTGGAAATCGCGTAGTATCCAACGGGTTGATTAGCTGTGGGAGGTTTGATGGTGTAGGTTTGCCGCCCGATGTTTCCATAAGCGTCGCGCAATCCCTCGACCCGTCCCGTATCCGGGTTGTAGAGGATCGTCATGCTGACCGACCCGGTGGCATCGGTTACTGTGTGGAGGTAGTTGCGATACTCGGATTCGGTTCGGTATCCATAGCGAGTTCGAACATCTCCTTCACCGGCTAGATGGGAGGCGTATTGATTGCGATCTTGGAAGGATATGAGTCGATCCGATGAATCGTATTCATACGATAGAGCATTACCGCGAGGGTCGACGATTTTGGTGATAAGCCCTCGGTGGTTTCGCTCGATTTTCAAGCTCCGACCTCGATTAGAGATAAGCCCTTCGTCGGTGAATCGAACCTCGTTTCCGTTGCGGTCGGCAATACGCGTAGTGTTGCCGGTGCTTGCATCGATGAAATGACGTACCCCATCGGCTGTCTGCAGAACAAAGTAACCCGCGACGGCCGGATCGACAGGGGAGTAACTGTCGTTATTTGCCATGCTTCCTACATGATAGGACTTGCCCCCACCCTGCCGGTTTAACTCATTTTGAGGTACTCCGAGCGAACTGGTATTGCCTTTGTCTGGCTTGAAGTAGGGTGTCCATGTCAGTGGCTCGCCGCTGATGGGGACTCGTGAGCGCACGCGTGGTTCGAAGGTGAATCCTTCTTGTGTGCCGTCAGGCAGCGTCACCATGACTCTGCTGCCATCGATGAACGGGGGATAACGGGTCGTGCCATCGTCCCCAAGCGTATCCTGGCGGATATCGAGCTCCATCTGTTGGAACTCCAGTTTCCATCCATATCCGAAGTCTCCTAATTGCGTTGCATTCAAGGAATCGTAGGTACGGCGCAAGGCAATCGGAATTCCAGCGACGGGGATCATGGCGTCGGTGAACGTCATGCGAGCATTGCCGAGTTTCAGCATTCCTGTGACTTGGATAGGCAGGACCGCCTCCTCGGACTGGCCCGATAGATCAGTACCATGGAGAACCAATTTCAAGGAATCGGATGGAAGCAATGTCGTATCGATCCATCCCAATGTGGATCCGGGTGCCACGGGATTGGTTCCGGTTGCAATCGTGCGCAAAACCTCTCCATCGCGATTTGCAACAACCAGTGACCAGGAGACGAGATCGCTGTCTTGGATCGATCCGAAAATCGCCGTTGGTTCGGAGAGCGAGGCGTATGAAGTGGGGCTTTCGAGGATGATTTTGGGGGCGGCGCTTCCATCGCCAACAGGGAGGTCCATCTCTATGGTTCCCACGTTTCCGAATGGATCGCGAGCGCGAGCAATCAGTCGGTAGTTTCCTGCGTGTTCGAATTGATGCTGTCCCAGTCCCGATGCATTTATAGCGATCGCTTGTTCCTCGCCAATCGGTTGACCGTTCACGAGTTGTCGATAGGCAAGCGTACGGTTCGCTATTCCTGAAAGATCGGACGCATCCACGAGGAACGTTGTCAGCCAAGTGGTACGGGTAGGATTGCGATCTGCTTGGATCGACACGTTGGGTGATCGGGTATCGGCGACCACGTCAATCCAGG
>VGZN01000531.1 GCA_016872635.1 Planctomycetota bacterium
CTCATAAACCAAAAGCGAAAAGAACGCGAGCAATTGCTCCCGTTGCTAGAGAAAATACGAAGTCTTGACAAGGATGTCAGTAAACAGCGCGAAGACCATAAAAATCTCTCCATGGAAGTTGCAGGAATACAAGCTCGTGCGGATCAGGTATCCAACGAGATCGTGCAACATCAGTCCAACCGCAATTCCGCAGTGGAACAACACCGGCAAGTGGAAGCGTATTTGAACGAGCACGCCCAGGATGCGGCTTTGGTGGATCAATTCTCCGGCATCGAATCGGACATCTGTTCTTGGCTTAGTCAATCAAATGACTTGACCCGAAAGAATGTGGACCGAGAGGGCCTGCAGCGGCGATGCGACTCGATTCAAACGCAAGTCGAACGAGAAACCAGGGAGTTTGATCGCAGTAAAATCGCTTTGGGTCAAGCGGAGAATGTCTTAGCGAACGGCGAGGCGGCTCTTCAGGAATTGCTTCAAGGTAAACTGCTGCGTGAGTACGAAAGCGATCGGGATCATCTCCTCGAAGAGAAGCGGCTACGCAGCATCATCAAGAGTCTCGAAGAGCATCGAAGGGATCTAAGATCCGGGACTCCGTGCCCGTTATGCGGCGCTACTGAACATCCTTATGCCAATGTCGATCTTCCAACACCCGATGAACTAGATGAGAAGATCGCAAGTGTTCAGTTGCTAATTCGAAGCGTCAACGAACAGACGGAGTCAAATCGCAAGCATTCTGAGGCTGTGCTAACTGCTACTGCTAATGCATCGAATGCTGAACTTCAGTTGAGGAATACGCTTGGCATCGTTCAAGGACTCAACGAGCAGGTCGAGCAACAGGATCGCGATATCCAAGGGTTCCACGAGCGATTGAAGAGTCAACGTGACGCACTTCTCACTCGATTGAGTCCCTACGGATTTTCAGAACTCCCCGAGAAAGTCGAAACGACGCTTCTGAATACGCTGAGCAAGCGTCGCGTTGATTGGCAAAATCAGCAGTCGTTAAAAACGCAGTTGGAATCAACGATTGCCGGACTTGATACGATGATCCAAATGCAACAGGCAATTGGGAATGAAATCAACAACGAATTGACCGTCAAGTCGGGATTGCTTCGGCAACAGAGTGATCGGATTGAGGAACTGGTAGTAAGCCGGCGAGAGCTATTGGGGGAGAAAGACCCCGATACCGAGGATGGTCGCTCGGGCGATGAAATTCGAGAAATTGAGAAGGGCTTAGCGATCGCGGAAGCGCAAATGGGAGCAGCGAGCGATCTTTGTAAGGCAGCCAAGGTTTCCTTGGGCAGCTTTGTCGAGCGAGTGAAGGATGCGGCGGTACAGCTCGAGAGCCTCGAGCCGGCATTTCAAGCATCTCGGCAAGCGCTCGGATTCGCTGAGGAATCCCATCTTCAAGAGGCGAGACTCGAGGACCCGATCCGAGACAATTTAGCTCGCATCGAACAGGATTTAAGAAATCGGCAATTCAACATCGAACAGTTGCTGATACAAAAACGCCAAGCACTGAAAATGGAATCAGACCGAAAACTAACGGAGAGACCGCTGACTGAATTGGTGGATGCCAAGATACAACTCGAGCAAGCGAACGAGTTGCAGCAACGCCGAATCGGCGAAATACAAGCGGAACTTCGGAAGAATAGTGAGAATGCATCTCGCCAAAGCGAGAAAGCAGAGGCGATTCGTAAGCAGCAGGTCGAAAGCGATCGTTGGGGGAAACTCAATGAGTTGATAGGCTCCGCAGACGGAAAGAAATACCGCAACTTCGTACAGGCTTTAACGTTCGAGCGGCTCGTGCAATTCGCCAATGCGCAATTGTTGAATATGACCGATCGATACTTGCTCATTCCCGATAAAGCGGAATCGCTAAGCTTGAATGTCATCGACAAGTATCATGCAGGAGCCATTCGCACCACGAAGAATCTTTCTGGCGGCGAAAGCTTTATCGTCAGTTTAGCACTCGCATTAGGTTTATCTCGTATGGCGAGTCAGAAGGTACGTGTCGACTCCCTTTTTCTGGATGAAGGTTTTGGTACGCTCGACGAGGAGGCCTTGGATGTAGCGCTCAATACCCTTTCCGATTTGCACCAAGAGGGCAAAATGATCGGAATCATATCCCACGTGCCCGCCCTCAAAGAACGGATATCGACTCAGATCAAAGTCGCTCCCATGGGGGCTGGTCGAAGCTCTTTGCGAGGCCCTGGTTGTTCTCTCGAAGCCAAAAATTAGGAATATCGCCTTCGCGCTATTCGGTGCGATATTTATCGATCGATTTGTTCGCGGGTTTGGTTTTCGCAAAATCATGTTGCCACGTTGGAATGCAGCTTGGTTCGAGGAGCGAATGGGATTGGACGAGATGATCGAGCTGGTCCATGAGCGTGGTACATTGAAACTCATAATACCTGTGGAGAGTACCGATGAATTTGAAAAACCCCGTCGTAGCCTATGTCGCTTCTTCCAATTTGGAATCGCATGTCATCGTGACCATGCTCGAGGTCAAGGGTGTGCCAGCGTATGCGGTCGAAGATCAATCCGGTGCGAGTCTATGGATGTTTGGAACGATCTCGCAATTCCACAAGCCAAAGATCTATGTCGATCAAAGCGATCTCGACAAGGCAGCCGAACTGATTCGACAATTCGAAGAAAAAGAGCGTGATCGCAGGAACGCCCATGCGAGTGACACTACGATCGACGTGCTATGCGAGGAGTGCGGCAAGATCTCCAAGTTCCCAGAGTCGCAGCGAGGAACGGTACAAGATTGTCCCCATTGCGGCGAGTACATGGATGTCGGTTCGCCGTCTTGGAATGAAGAAACTCCATTGAGCGACGATCTTGACGAACCGGACCAAGACGCGGGATAGATTCAGAATACGCTCCTTCCAGTACTTCTGCTCCAATTGCGGTTTTGGGGTTTTCTGAGTTCCCGATCATCGCCCCGTTTTTCTGGAGAGTCGTTTTTCTCACTGCGCGAGGTTTGAAGTTTGCGATTCATTCGCTTTCAAGACTTTGCTGTTCGGATTCCAATCGGATGCTTGCGATTTCGATAGCGTTGTAGCTTTCGATCGCTGAGATTGTACCCCTCACTAGTTCGGTTACTTCTTCGATGGAATGCCCACGTCCAAGCCAAGGGGACGAGCATCGAGCGCTGGGGTTTTCGGCTTCGATTTGCTGAAGGATGGAGAAGGCTTTGCGGGCTTCATGGGGATCGTTTCTCTCGTGAGCCAATTTGCAGCAGGCTTCGACTTGGCTCCATCTCGGGTCCGTACAACCGGTGATTGACAAGGAGGCTAGCAATAATCCGGCCGCGATCATCGATTTTCGAAGGCGACCGGTGGAAATTTCGGATGTTCGACCAGCGGCAACCGCGCGATCAATCCTTGCTAGCATTCTATTCCTCAGTGGGGCATGTGAAACACAAGCCGACGGAACGTTTGGGGTCACCGCTCGGACTTGTTACAAGTTCAAGCGTGGCGCGAGTTTCCCAAGTGCCAATCGCATAAAAATTTTCTTGAAACAAACCGCGGTACAGGATCGAGTTGGTTTCACGCGAAGGCGCGAAATCCGCGAAGCGAAGCTCATTGTAGAACCGTTGTCCTCAACGGTTCCCACCCCTGTCTGCCTGAGTCATCCACCAATACATCGAATGATTCATCGATAGGGGTAGCCGGATGGGACTTAGCCCTGGTTGATGCGAATTGCCCGGGGCGATTGGTTCACGCAAAGACGCAAAGACGCAAAGGGAGTGAGGGACGAAGTACTCTAAGATGGTTGGGTTTTCAAAGGTAGCAGGCA
>VGZN01000532.1 GCA_016872635.1 Planctomycetota bacterium
TCGACATCATCGCAGACAACGCCGTGGCAATGGCTCGCATTGACGATAAAGGATTCAGCCGGAAGTTTGTACTCACGCTGTAGTCGAGCTCGAACGTTGGGCAGATAGCTATTTTTGATAGGACCGATTTCACCAATGGCAACGGCGTCGACGGTTCCCAGGATGACCGTCGTATCATCGTCCTTAAGTACAAGAATCTTGACATACAGTGGGTCGTTGACGGGACCGGCTTCGCGCTTTGTGATGTCGACTTTGGCGACGCCAGCGAACAGAGGTCCTGCCGCGATACTAGCGAGGTTGCAGGACGAAACGAAAAGGATTGCCCATCCGAGGGGAATGAAGGACCAGACTCTTCCACGATACGCGGCGGTGCGGGCCTTTTTGCATGAGGAATCACACTGCATCCATCGACTCCGAGGTAGCTTGGCGAGTTGCCGGCCAATTTAAGGGATTTCGAGCAACGATCGGATCGCTTCGACGGGGACACACCGTCGTAATATCTGTTCAGCAAACGTTCCTTTGTTGTCCCCATTCGATCCATTGCGCCGTGGATCGCCGGGCATGTTGTCGGTGCGGAACAGCGTGTGGATACGCGAGACCAATCCAACCAATTCGCCTCGTTCGTTAAAGACTCCGGAACCACTCGAACCGCCGGAGAACTCTGCGGTGATTTCCAACCAGGTCGCGGAGTCGCCTGACATTGTCGGTTTGGTGAGTCGGCTCGCGATACCAGTGGAAAGGACATAGAACTCATTGTGAGGGTGGCTGAGCACCATTACTCGATCGAGGGCTTTTGGGGAGGCGTTCGCGATGGGAACTGGTTTGAATGGAGTGTCGGAAACCAATCGAATAAGAGCGATATCATCTTTTTTCGAAGTGGCTAGCACCTCGGAAATTGCGAAGCATTGCCCTCGATGATTCATGGCCGCGAGACCTTTGACGGTAGCGTCGTTTCGAGATAGAACGTGGTAATTGGTTAAAGCGAGTCCATCGCTGGAAATCACCACTCCTCCAGAAATGTTGCCGTGGATGTTGCTACATCGTCCACAATCGTAAAGTGTTCCGATCATGAGGGAAGCTTGGGTCATCCGATCTAAGACCTCACCGGGTGCAACCGGCGGCACGTCCCCTAGCGTTGCCGCAACATGTTCTGGAGCCGTTTTGAGAAGCTCGAACATTTCTTGGTCGGTCACGATCCTTTCGTCGTGCAGAAGTTCTTTGCCGCGATTGACGAAGACGTCGTAAATCCGCCGATTGTCGATCACACCAGTGGTTAGATCGCTGATGGGACCGTTGTCCGTCGAGATCCACTCTTTGCGAGCATCAATGGTATTAGCCGTTTCCGATTGGAGCGGAGATTCTTGAGCCCAGACTGTGGAGTGGGCAACCAACGCGACTACGGTCAGAGCTAGCAATGGATTTCTAGGAAGCTTCATAGGATTTACTGTCGGGGTAACGAGGTCCGTTCGATCATGATCAAGCCAACGACCAGCCAGATCGTGGCGTGCGTTCGATGAATTGGGTTGCCGCGGGGCAATTCGTAGCCCTCAGGGATGAAGGATCCCATTCAAGTTTTTGGCCTGCGCGGTAAGCGACGTTTCCGAGGTGATTTGCAATAGTCAACAAGCCAGCATAGTCGAACGGGCTGCCGGTTGGTGTGCCATTGCGAATTGCGTCGAGCCATTCTTGTTGGTGGCCCGGGGATTCGCGGAGGAATGGCTTCGGTCCCTCGAACGACTGGAACTTGGGTTCAGGCAGCAGGAGATGGCGTCCGTAGTCCGACAGCAGCATTCCATCACGTCCCATGAACAGGATGCCGTTTTCCCAAGTCGGAATCCCTTTTTCTTTCCAGATCTTCGGTTTATCAGCCCCTTGGTACCAAGCCACCCGGCAAGCGGGTAGGTCACCCCGTGGCCCGTATTCGTACACAGCGGACATCGACGCGGGAGCGAGTTCTTTATGGGGTGGTGGCCCGAATGCTTCTACCGTGCGAGGATGGTCGAGTTTGAGCGCCCAAAATGGTAGATCGTTGAAATGGCTTCCTAGATCGGACATGGTTCCGTTCGCAAAGTCCCACCAACGGTACCATTTAGGTCCAGGAAGATAAACATCATGGAACGGGCGTGATGGGGCTGGGCCGATCCAGAGATCCCAATCCACTTCCTTGGGTGGTTGCATCTCTTGGGCGGGTCTATCGGTTACATACACGATATCGCCGTTTCTCTTCGAGTCCTCTTCGCTCTGCAGGCCCCAAGCCCGGGATGTCCACACATGAGCTTCGGAGACGGGACCGATTGCTCCCGATTGGATCAGTTCGACTACGCGTCGGTAGTTTGCCGTTGCATGGATTTGGGTACCCATCTGCGTCGGAACTTTTGCGACTGCCGCTTCATCCATGATCCTCTTCGCTTCTTGGATGTTGTAAGTAAGTGGCTTCTCGCAATAGACCGGTTTGCGTTGTTGGAGTGCTGGCAAGGTAGCAAAGGCATGTGTATGCTCCGTGGAACTTACCACCACAGCATCGATATCTTTTAACCCGTCGGAGAGACGACGAAGATCGACGTACTTGCGAGCATTCGGGAAGCGTTCCGACACGCGATCAAGGGTCGCTTTATTGACATCGCAGATAGCGGCAACATTGACACCTGGATCCTTGACCATCTCTTCCAGGTTCCCACCACCTCGGCCCCCTACACCGACAAATGCGATGTTGAATTTGTCATTGGCCGAGCAAGCGCGGGCAAGCCTAGTCGTGGCCAAGGTGGCGGTGCATGCGGTCGCCGAAGCCAGGAATTTCCGACGGTCCAAGGAGCTTAAAGGTTTCTTGCTCTGCATCATTTGCATTTAGGTGGGTAAAAACTAAGGAAGGGATCAGATTCAAGTCGTCACAATAGGTGTGGCAAACTCGACCTTGCATCAGTTTATCACCCCGCATTGCCGAAAGAAACGGACCGCAATAAAGAAGCAGCATTCACCGAAGCCCCCAGAGGACTGATTGCTGATGGCCTACTTTGACGCTGTTCCTGCACGAGGGCGTGAAAACGAGCAAACTCCAGCAACAGAACACGGGTTCGGCGCGAGTTCGACCGACGTTATGCTTTGGCTTCGTCGGCGGTGCGATCAGTAGGTTGCCCGATCCAGAAACGGTTTCCGTCCGGATCGTCGATGCGAAATTCAATCATTCCATAGAATGTTGTTTCGAGGTCCGGGATATCTAGCCCTCGCGCTTTCACCGATTGATGGTATTGCGCAATGTCGTCAGGGTAGAGGTAGATGATTCCTTGCCTCGGAAGTGGGTGGGGATGGCAGATAGACTGATCAAGCATCAGCCGAGCTTCGCCGATCCGAAGCATTGCCCACCCCCATTCCTCACGGAACTGTTCGACCGTGAAGCCTAGTTGCTGATAGAACGAGAGACTGGCGACTACCGAACGAACCGGTAGCATTGGAATTAGTTTCATCGAATCGAGACTGACAAGCGATAAATGCGGTTTAGGAAAATTGGATATTTTGCAGGGTTATGAGGCAGGATGTGTTCTTTCGTCTCAAGCGGAAGACCATGTTGGCACACCAATGATACACCATTAGCGCACTCTAATCACACCATTGGAGGGCGAGCAGAGTGCCGCTTACCTCTTCGATTTGGGAAACCGGATCGATCACCTTAGGGGAGGTAATTGAGGGTGTAATACGCATCCCTATGGAGTAGCGGTGATTGGTCTTTGGCAGAGACGATTCCTTTGGAGACCAGGTGGTGAACATGGCCGCGTTGAAGTCCATCGACAACCAATTGAACACG
>VGZN01000533.1 GCA_016872635.1 Planctomycetota bacterium
AAGACGGATCATCAATCCGTTTAATCTAGGACTCAAACTCCTTCGTGGTATTGCTGGCATTGAAGTTGCCAGGAATAGCGAAGGAGGGAACCACCTCTCTTTGCGGGTTGAGCCGGTTTTAGCGATTTCGACTCCCGTCTCGTCCTCGTCCGAAGGTTCCTTGACAACGCGTAATGGGAACTATAAGTTTTATGGATGTGGAGTGACAGGAAGTTCAGTGACAGGGAGTTCAGTCATGATCGATTCTGGTTTTCAGGATGTTGTGTCTCAAGCAAGGAAACTTTTGACAGACAGCCCCTTTGTCGAGTTGCATAAGATCGATGTAATGCAGTCAGGCGAGCGAGTAACACTACGCGGTGATGTCGCGAGTTTCTTCTTGAAGCAGTTAGCCCAAGAGACGGTTAGGTCTGCCGTCCGCGGTTTGGAAGTATCCAACGAAGTCGCTGTCGATTTCTCACGACGATTGCACTAGTGGCTGACCTGCAGCAGCCGGACTATACGTGCCACTCAAGTTTGTTGTGAGAGCAGGATCTACGGAGCCGCCTTCTATTTAGGAAAGCATTGAGTATCCGGCGGGCGCATTTTTGGTCTATCAACGCCCAGGGAGAATTTGATATCACCCAAACTTGGTGTCATTTTATGGGTCCAAGGCGAGGGTAATTAGGAAATGTCGCGATACGCATTCGTCGCCGCAGCCACTCTCTTCGCAGGTTTGCTGTTTGTTTTAGCAATGGCGGTTGCGCAGCGAGATGCCAGGGTGAATTACTCGGTGTCTCACGAAGAAGTGCCTGACTATGCCAAGCAATCGGCAGCTCCGATAGCGGTCACGATGAGCGCGATGGGTAACGAGGAGTTCGGAGATGCGTCGAGGGAGAACCTTGAAGGACCTAGCCAACTCCATCTCAAGAAAACTGAGCACACCGGAATCGCAACGCCGTATATACCTGAGGCAGACTCCACGGTGCTCGCGTCGTACAACGGACCAGCAGTCCCTTTAACGTTCGAAAGTCCCACGAACACCACCGAACCACCGAAATTCGATGCATCGAGAATTATCAGTCGACGTTTGACCGCGAGCGAGTCTACTCCGAGTGCACAAGCACGAGGCAACGATCTCGACTCCCTAAATAACGCCACGAACCCAGTACCAATGGTTAAACCTGGCGTTAAACCCGGGGTCAAGCCGAGCATCAAACCGATTAGCACCGCAGACACGCGGGTTGCTCCGTCAGTACTTCCCAGTAGCAATTCGAATACCGAAACGTCCAACCTTGTAGGACTCGCTGCACCATCGGTATTAGCACCGACAAAGTCCGCACCTACAAGTTCAACAAATCTGAATGCAGATACAATCGACCCTACGGTAACGCCGCCTGATCGCGAACTAAGTTCAGGGGAAAGCTCTAGAAATCGTACGACAGCGACCCTCGGTGCACCCTTGCCACTTTCAAACACTGCGTTGCCTATCCCCGAAATCGGGGCACCGGCCTCTACGTTACCACCGGTCGCACTGCCACCGGTCGCACTGCCGCAGTTGGATTCTGTCGGTATCCCATCTCAGTCCTTACCAGCCCTCCCGTCGCTCCCGGCAACATCGCCTGATACTCCTGTTTCCCCATCTACCCCAACATCGAGCAACGGCTTGCCGTCATCTTCGGTCCCCGATTTGACCTCGCTGGCTACCCCTAACGGCGTCGATGGAGTCACGCAGTTTGGGAACCGTGGAGTAACTGCGAACTCGAGCAATCCTTCAACCCAGGGAGCGTTGCCGCAAGGGGGGCCACCCGCCAGCAATAATCTTCCGAGGGGTAATTACCCAGCGACCAATTTTCCATCCACAAGTGTTCCACAGGCCAACGCCCATTCGACTCCGGGTGGATTTTCGGTCAACAACGATTCGCGACGCAACGGAGGTTGGTCGTTGAGCAGCGGCGCTCCAGGCGCTCGGCAATTCGATGGCTCTCAAAATCCAAGTTTGGAAATTCACAAGAAGGCACCCGCGGAAGTCCAAGTTGGTGTATCGGCGACATTTCATGCTGTTGTTCGCAACGTAGGAAACTCAACTGCGTTTGATGTTCAAGTGATCGACGCTATTCCCAAGGGTGCCAAACTAGTGCGAACGTCACCGGAGGCGGAACGGACGGGGACCGATGGGCTCCAGTGGAATTTAGGTGAATTGGCTGCAGGCCAGGAAGCCAGCATCAGCATGGAGTTGATACCGGAAACCGAAGGTGAACTCGGTTCGGTTGCGAGTGTCAAATTTGCAGCACAAGCATCCGTACGAACTATGAGTACTCAGCCGCGTTTATCGGTGAAGCAAACCGCTCCGGCGGAATTGCTCGGTGGAGGAGCGGTGACAGTGTTCATCGACGTCGCTAACGTAGGAACGGGTACGGCGAAAAGTGTGAAGCTCGAGGAGGATGTCCCTAATTTGTTTCGGCATTCAACCGGCGCAACTAAACTTGGCATGCCTGTTGGCGATTTAGCTCCAGGGGAATCGCTTCGCTTTGAAATCGAGCTGACTGCTTTAGAAGCCGGAAAAGCGTCAAACATGATCCGCGCGACGTCTGAAAACGCTGCTGCGAGTGAGTCGTCGCTTCCGATCGAGGTCAAAGCGCCGAAATTGCAATTGCAACTGGTAGGGCCACGCATTCGCTATCTTGAGCGTCCCGCGCCGTACGAGGCTGTGATCGAGAACATTGGAACTGCGGTATGCCGCGACCTTTATATCGTGACTCGACTGCCACGCGGAATGAATTTTATCAGTGCTAATAATGAGGGAACGTACATACCCGACCAACATGCAGTGGCATGGAACCTCGCAGAACTCGCCGCTGGTACCAAAGTAAAGACCGAGCTGACTCTACTACCTGTTGAGGAAGGCCGTTTCTCGCTCTTGCTTACAACCGAAGGGGAAGGCGTGAGAGCGTCACCTGCCGAACGCGATGTCCAAGTCGAAGGGCAAAGCGAATTGACATTCAATATTGACGATGACAATGACCCAATCGAAACACAAGGCATTACGACTTATACCGTTCAGGTTACCAATATCGGGACACGACCAGATTCCGATGTGCAGCTGTTGGTCGAACTCCCGGATGGAACCTCACTTGAACAAATCAGCTCTCCTTTAAAGTACCAATCCAACGGTCGAAGTATCGCCTTTGCGTCGCTCGCATCCCTTCCTTCGAAGGATCAGCTTACCGTCAAGATAAGTGTTCGACATGCAAGAGAAGGAACGCAAGTCCTTCGGGCATCCATCCGAAGTAAACTACGCGCTGTTCCTGTCATCAAAGAAGAGAGCACCCAAGTCTACATCGATCGCTAATGCCCGGTTGATTGGACTCGATTTCCTGGCACATCATCGAATAGCACTGGCCCGCTGCTGCGACATTCGCTGTTGTTGATGCAAGTTTCTGACTATCGCTAGCGTTTTCAGATTTTCTGCCCGTATCGCCCGCGTACCCTGTCCGTATCGCTCGCATACCTGGTATTGGAATTGTGAAGAAATTCGAACCAAGTTTTCTCGAAATCCACTTTCTTTCCTCATGAACCCCGGCTTCATTAACGCAATCTTCATAAATTCTTAATTGTCGCTTCATTAGCTAGCGAACACCTCTCCCTACACTTTTCTCAAAGAGCGAGGAGCTAAGCCGTGACGCATCGCGTGGTCGTCATCGAGCATCCATCCAAGATGGCCGTTCTCGCTAGCAATATTTTTACAGGACTCGTTTCCAATGAAGCGTTCAGGTTCTCAAAACGTTCGTAGCGGATTTACACTGGTTGAATTG
>VGZN01000534.1 GCA_016872635.1 Planctomycetota bacterium
GGACCGATTGCAACCAATCCCACTGGACCACAGCCGCTTCGAATAACGATGTTGGGGTATCCGCGTTGTACTCGAGCAGCTTCGGGTTTCCAATGCCGTCAAATGCCAAATCGAACCGTCCGTAGATCGTTGGATCATCGCGTTCCCAGCTTTCTCGCAGCAATGGATGGAACTGGGCAGGTATGTCGAACTCATTTAATCGCTCTTCGTCAAAAACACATTCGACGGCTTCGATGCACATCGCGTGGAGCAGATTCGTCGCACTTTCGATGCGGTTGATTTCGTCGAGTGTGAACTCGAACCATCCTGATTCGTCCCAGTAAAGCTCGTTATCGATCGTATGGTACGTAAATCCAAGTCGCTCTACTTCAGCTTGCCAATCTCTTCTCGGTAGTCCAGCGACTCGTTTCATTAAGATCCACCTGACATAAAAGATCCCGTACGCCCAAATCCACCGCTAGAGATACCGGTCGAGGTATGAGGAGTTGTCGATGTATGCGATGAAGCCCCGGTAGAGGTGGAGGACCGAAAGGAAGAGTTTCTGGATCCGCTGGAACTCATCCATGGCATGAAGAAAGGGAAGTACGAATGGCTATGTGCGACGCGGTTGGTCGTATTGCTACCTTGGGTTGTTCCTGTACTGCTAGCTTCCGGAGGGCATGGTTCTTTGGGAGGTTCGCCTGGTTGTGCTGGGGTGCTGCAATCGCGACGGACTGCAGTCTTTGGCTGCGAAGTGTCCGAGCAACCCGCGCTCAAGGTTGGCAAGAATAGGGTGAGAAGGATCTTGGTGCTTTTTTTCATAAGGAGCCGAGTGGTTGATGAAATGCAGTTTTTTTAGAGTCACCAGAAATTGAAAACGAATCGCTACATCATCGAGACGACCACGATCAAACTGATCCCGAGTAGGAGCGCGGCGACCACGACACCAACGGCCATGTTTTGGTTCTCTAATTGCTTTTCGACGTCCAAGCGACGGGTAATCCATTCAAAAAGTTTGAAACCGAGCAGCATCAGCAGCAAGCCGAGCAAGCCAAATGCACCCGTTGCCAAGAGCGCGTGCACCAATTCCTCGAACGCGGTTGGAATGGAAGCGAGGGTGTGGGATCCAAAAAGCATATAAAGTCCAGCTGAGATTGAAGTTCCGTTGATTGAATGCGACCTTGTGCGAGCTCAAGCTATCGTGCAGTACGCTTATTATCCGAGCAAAAAGGCACAAGGAAGTAGAGTTATAGGCGCAGTCAGGGAAAATATCCTAAAATTCTAAGGCCTAGTCTTGGCAGAAGTTGGAATTTGAAGAAGGTCTGCGTTGGGGGCTTTCTTTGTTTACAGTTTGGGGGATTGATGTACCCTTTATGTCCTTCCTGCGACGGCAATTACCCAGAGCAATTTCACTTTCCTGTCGACACCCAACTCGTTTCCACCACGTGAACGGATTTCCTATGCTTTCGAAACGAAATGGAATGACTATTGTCGAAGTTTTGGTGGTTATTTCCATTGTGGGGATCTTGGCCGCTCTTATGATGCCGGCAGTTCAATCCGCCCGAGAGTCGGCGCGGCGGATGCAGTGCAAGAACAATCTGCGCCAAGTGGGTATGGCTTTGCACAATTACCATTCTGCCCTGCGGACCCTGCCACCAGGATGCATGCAGTGGCGTCCCTTTCGAGGGAATCCGCGATTGAAGAATTTCGCGTGGTCGGCATTGATCCTTCCATACATGGAATCAACCCAAGTCCATCAACTGGTTGATTTTAACTATCCATTCGACCATCCCACCAATGCAGTAGCTCGGAAGACAAACATTGCGATGTATATGTGCCCAACGGTCCCTGTGCAAAAGGGAGCGGAGGGCAAAACCGATTACGGTGGGTTGTACGGCCAGCGGATCAACACTCGGCTTAATACCAACAACGGGGTATTTATTTACAACCGTGCTATTTCCCATCGCGAGATTTTTGATGGCCTGACCCAAACCCTCATGATCGCGGAAGATACCGGTGGTCCAGACGGTGAGTGGATCAATGGCAGTAACGTTTTTGAGCAATCAGGCGCTATCAATGATCCGAAGGCTTGGGCGATGGACAATGAAATTCGATCTCATCACCGCTCCGGTGCAATGTTACTGTTCAGCTGCGGCCGAACGGAATTCTTCTCCAACAGCACCGATCTCAATGTCCTTGCCGCGATGATTACTCGCGATTGGGGCGACGTTTGGGATATGACCCAAACCGATTAGTGCCAACCCTTCGCGGCTGTTGGTTTTCTCTCGTACTCGTACTCAGCGCAGCGGTACTCGTACTCGCCGGCTGTTTCTGGCTGTTTAGGTTTTCTCGATGTTCCCTATCGCCCCGGACGAACGATCGACCGTGAGGTCATCGCTGCGCATGATCGAGGTGCACGAGGAGCAGCGAGTACGATTACGAGTACGAGTACTGTCCGCTGTGCGGACTAAGTACGAGCAATCGCGGTTAGTAGCGAGAGAATCGGCGGATCGGTCCGACGCGATATCCTGGATTATTCATGAGTGCAATTTGCGATGCATCTTGAGAGTTTCGAGCGGTGACTACGACCGAAATCGGGTAGTAGTTCGACCCGATGGGGGGATATAAATAGACCTCCCACATGCTTGTGACGCCCGCTGCGACCGCGTTCATCTGCAACTGCATCCGAGCGATCTGTAGCGTTTGCTGTTGGTACTGCTGGTAGGATGCAGCTTGAGACTGAAGGTACAAATCATGTTGGCGCTGCTCTTCTTGGGCAGCGTCCGCAGACGATTGCGTAGGAGCTTGGGATGCCAGCCATTCGTCCCATTGTGGTTGGAGGACCTGCAGTTCCAGGTCTTGGAAGAAGAAAAATGGAACGCCGTACTCGTCTCCGTTCGGGAACTCCATCGTCACCCCTTCGCATGTGAAGGTTCTCGCATTCCCCTTCTGCGCCAAAACCCATGAATTGAATTGCTCCTTGTTCTTCATCGGAACCCCATCGAATTGCTCGATGATCTTTGGCAGCATTTGTTGATAGACTTCGGGCAAGTTTTCGAAGGGACGATCGTTGACGTAGAGTTTGCCTCGACGGCGTTGCAAGGTAATATCGCGACGTGCGAAGCCAACGACTTTTCCAAAAATGGTAGAGCCGTCCCGCATGCTCCATGAGTGACGTTCGCCGACTGCCTTCAAATGGGTTTCCGCTTCCGCGGATCGCAAGAACTCTTGGTCGGCATCCGAGAGGTTGGAGATTTCGACAGCCAGCAGTTCGCGTCCTTCCACTTTTTCGTCGAGCTTAAGAACAATCTCCTTGTGGTCGGTCGAGATCAGCGTTCCTTTGACCTTGATTGTCCCTGTTTTGTCGGTCCATTCCCGAGAGCCTTCGTTTTGCGCCAACGCCAGCGACTGGAGCGAGGCAAAAAGCAGGATTGGTGCGAGAACGAGAAACGACGGAACGAAGTGCAATCGATTAGAGTGGCGATTTTTCATGTTGACGGAACCCTTGAAAATGGTCTGTCTGATGTAGACTGGCTTTTCTTAAGCTTACTCCGCGGCACCGATTAGGATAGTGTCAAGCCGGGTAAGATTCCGCTAGTAGGATAATCTCAAAACGGAAGGCGTGCATAGGGTTGTTATGGTCGATGAACCCAAAGAAACAATCGAGTCGATTCGTCGAATACGCGGTTCCTTGGCCGCAACCGGATTTTTTCTGGCTCTTGCCGGGGCGTTGTGCATTGTTGCCCCCCATCTTTTAACCGTTTCCGCGGAATTGCTTCTGGGTGGAACCATGCTCCT
>VGZN01000535.1 GCA_016872635.1 Planctomycetota bacterium
CGGACAATTCCCCTTTTGTGAGTTTGCGGACCGAATACGGGATCCAGAGTAGTGGAACGAAACAATCGATTTTTGATGTGGCTGTTGCTCGGCATGGCCATCTTCTTTTTCTTTTCGAGCATGCGCCAGCAACAAAGCTTGCAAGAGGCTGCAGATAAGCAAAAGCAATCTGCTGTGCAGGAGAACGCTCGAAAGCGCTTAGAAGAAGTAAAATTGCTCGCTGAGAAGATTGCAGAAGCGAATCCGGACGTTCAACCTCCGGAGGAACCGTCGCGACAGCGATTCACGTTGGGGAGCATGACCGCATCCGATGGCTATCAGTTCTTAGTGACATTGGACAATCAAGGTGCATTGATCGAGCATATCGAATTGGTTAGCCAGACCAAGGCAGGCCATTTTGATTACCGATCGCTTCAAACGAAGAACATCGGTGGTTATCTAGGGTACTTGGCCCCTGAGGAGCGTTCCGGAGGTGGATTGATCGTTCGTTCCGTACCGGCGGGATCGGCGGCATCGTTGGCGGTGTGCGTACAAGATAAATCGCTGGTTGGTTTACAAATTGACGATGCGATCGTCGGTTGGGAGGGACTCAACGGTCCCGCGAGCAAGTACCAACTCGACAAGGCACTGAATACCTTGCGGCCGGGTGACAGGTTTTCGTTCACTGTCGAACGTGGCGATACTCCGGAAGCCGCAAAGACCTTCACTTTCGAAACGCAATTGACCGAGCAACCGGTAGCCATTTTGCGCGCCGAGGATGATTTCGAAATCGAGCAGGTCAAGGGGAACACACCGGTCGGTTCGTGCGCACTTACATTTGCTCGTATCGATGGCAACGAGCTTGTCGAGGGTGAACGGACTCTGCTCGGGTTGGAAAAGACGATCAACGGACGATGGAACTCGCAGCCTTTGGAAGTTGAGGACGGCATGGGCATCGAGTTCACCATGCCCATGGGTGCGTACCTAACGTTGGCCGGAATCGATGCCAACCTAGAATTGGTCAAGCAGTACCGCCTGAAAAAGGGGAGCGTCGAGACGAAGAAATCCACACCTTCGGATTGGCAGTACCACGTTGAATTGACCACCTTGGTGCGCAATTTGGACGACAAGCCGCACGATATTGCTTTGCGTCAAGAGGGGCTCAACGGTATCTCGCTAGAAGGATGGTGGTATCCGACCAAATTGTCTCCGCACTTCTTCTCGACTCCTGGCGCGCGGGACGTCATTTTCGGTGATAAACAATCGAACTTTTCGATCGTGATGACGAGGAACTTGGTCGATAATGCGAAGCGATTTCCACTCGAGCCTGACCAGTTGCTCTTCGGGCCTCAAGACTCCGAATCCAAACGTGATTTAAACTTCATCGGCTTGGATACTCAAGTATTCGCCGCTGCCATGCAACCATCGGAATCGCATCCTGATTCGATGCGTGGACTGGAGAAGGCCAAAGCGACTGTTCTGAACTCGAGCCTACAGAAGCCAGAGGACTTCGATAAAAATCGGCAACAAGCCTACAACACCGGCTTTTGGTTCATCACACCCAAAAAAACGGTGGCTCCTCATTCCGAGTTGGTTCAGTCCTATCGGATCTTTGCAGGTCCTAAAGACCCAACCCTGCTTTCATCCTACCAACTTCAGGATTCCATCGAGTATGGTTGGCCAATCTTCGGATTCTTTGCCGTACGGTTAGGATGGATCCTGCACTTTTTCTACTACGTGATCGGCAATTATGGTATTGCGATCATGATGCTGACGGTTCTGGTACGATCCTTGATGTTCCCTGTCAGCCGAAAGATGGCGATCAACGCACAAAAGATGCAAGCCGTCCAACCGGAGCTTGCTAAACTGCGGGAGTTGCTCAAGGACGAGCCGACCAAAATGATGTCAGCTCAGCAAATGCTGATGAAAAAGGCGGGGGTAAATCAACTCGCTGGGTGTTTGCCCGCGATGATCCAATTGCCCATCATTATTGGATTGTATCGATGCGTTTCGGTTGACGTCGCACTGCGGCAGCAAGCGTTGATACCAGGACTTGAATGGTGCTCCAACCTTGCCGGACCAGATATGTTCCTCGATTGGCATCAGTGGATGCCCGATTTTATCTCGGGACGTGGATCGGGTTGGTTTGGACCTTACCTCAATATCTTACCTATCATCACGATCACATTGTTCATCATTCAGCAAAAGGTGCTGATGCCAAAATCGACCGATGAACAGACCAAGATGGCACAGCAGATCATGATGATGATGACGGTCATGATGGGTGTTCTCTTCTTCAAGGTTCCCGCCGGTCTTTGCATCTACTTCATTACCTCATCGACATGGTCGCTGATCGAAAGGTTCTTGATCAAGAAATATACACCGCAAGCTGAGATCAAGACGCTGCCGGACAATATCGTCAATGAAATCATGAATGCCGTTTCCAAACCAACAGCAGCGGGCATGCGCGCCGCGACATCTGCAACTCCCGCGTCGGACAAGCCTAAGTCGAAGCCAACCAAGCCACCCGAAACATTGGCCGAACTGTTTGAGCCGTTTTTCAAGAAGAAGAATAAGGAACCCCAGGATCCTGATTTAGGGTCAAAGAGTTCGAACCGTTCTGATAAGCGAAACAGCGGTAACAACAAGCGCAAACGGCCGTAGCCATGGAGTCGGTGAAGTTACGCCCAACGTGAGCGACTTCGGCGCTAGCCGTCGGTCTCTCTAGGGGTGCTGGAACCCGCCACAACCATCATTTTATTCGCAACGATCACCAAACCACCGGCTAGCGCCTTGCTGCTTACAACAGCCGCCAGGATGGTGTCACACGACATGCAAAGCATGTCCCAAGTAAGCGACTTTGGCGCTAGCCGTCGGTATCTCTAGGGGTGCTGGAACCCGCCACGACAATCATTTTATTCGCAACGATCACCACACCACCGGCTAGCGCCTTGCTGCTTACAACAGCCGCCAGGATGGTGTCACACGACATGCAAAGCATGTCCCATGTAAGCGACTTCGGCGCTAGCCGTCGGTCTCTTTCGGGATGCTGGAACCCGCCATCTCGAGCATGGTAATCGTAGCGATCACCACACCACCGGCTAGCGCCTTGCTGCTTACAACAGCCGCCAGGATGGTGTCACACGACATGCAAAGCATGTCCCATGTAAGCGACTGCGGCGCTAGCCGTCGGTCTCTTTCGGGATGCTGGAACCCGCCATCTCGAGCATGGTATTCGTAGCGAGCAACAAACCACCGGCTAGCGCCTTGCTGCTTACAACAGCCGCCAGGATGGTGTCACACGACATGCAAAGCATGTCCCATGTGAGCGACTTTGGCGCTAGCCGTCGGTGTCCCTCGTAACGCCAAAACCCGCCACGGCGAGCATCTTGTTCGTAACGAGCACCAAACCACTGTCCATGGTTCGCCGCACTCCGTTTTGAAAATAGTACCGGTCAGGTACACCGCGTGGTATCTTAATGCCTCGTCGGATTACAGCCCTCGTTGGTATTTCCGTTTTACCATCTCGATTTTCGAACTCGAACCCCTCACTTCCAAGAAAGAACTCTACCGATGCCGATGCTTGAACGTTGTCCATTCGCAGCAAAACTATTCCCGCCAATGCACCAATTGCTCAGGGGCTATTTCATAACACCCACGATGATGGCAATTGCCGGAGGCTTGCTTGCGACCGCACCTACCCAGGCTCAGGAATACCTCAATGGCATCGAATGGAAGGCACCTGCGGTTGTGACACCAGGCAAAACCAATGATGCTGCTCCATCGGATGCCGTTGTC
>VGZN01000536.1 GCA_016872635.1 Planctomycetota bacterium
AGCACAAACCGGTCGCGCGCTCGTTCCCGCTGAAACTTGAGCACTTCATAGCGAGCGATCACACACGCCCAACTTCCGAAGCCTTCGTGATCCGTGAGCGAATCAAACTTCCGCCATGCGACCAAACTGACGGCCTGCATGATCTCGTCGACATCCTCCGCCCGCCGCACCACCGTCCGAATCGCCGCGCGCACCATCGGCTCATGCCGCAACAACAGCTTGAGAAAGGCTTCATGATTGTCTGCCGAGTCGTCCATACCTTTAAGACTCCCGCCCAAACGAAAGTCTGACATGTGGTTTTTCAAAAATCACTCCCCGCCTTCGTCGGCAGGTTTGCGTGGCCGTGGCCGTACCCGATAGGCAAACCGTCGTTTTTGATTCTTGCCTTCGAAGTCGGCTCGAACACCGCAAGTACTGCTGCTTCAAACGATTACGACACACGGTAAAACAGAGAGTCGTTACGAAGAGGGTTGCTTCCGCTGTACTTTTTTTGATCTGCGAACTGATGCTGCCACTCCAGTTCGTTCTGTGTACTTCACAGGCCGCCGCCAGTTGGGCCGTGAAAAACGCCCGATTTTTAGAGGGTTTGTGTAGAGTCGAGTCTCTCAAAGGCTATCGCAAAGTAGTTCTCGTTCAGTTATCTCACCCCGAAATCGGGCTACGATCTCGGAAACTATCGCGCTCTCGCCTCTGAGAGGCGTAATAAGTTCATTCGCCGTTTGCTTCGGCTCCACCGGACCGAACATCGAACAACAGCTCCGGATTAACAGCAATTGGCGAACTTTTTCGAAAACTATCACTTCGATTTTCGGCCCTAGACTCTCGATCGCATAACGTGACGCCCTCTGCCTTTCGGCGTGTCGCGACGTCGGGGTTTACCGATATAAGTAATATTGGTCAGCAACTTGTAAAGTGCGTTTTTTGTAAACTCTCGACCGCCACGATGATCTCCCTTCTTGGTAACCCATTGGCGACAAAATAGGCGAGATCGATTCGCCGTTGACAACAACCCGTTGATTGGCGCGTGTGTAGCAGCAGTTGCTGGCGGCGAGCCGGCTGGTGATCTGTTGCATCGTGGTAGCCACGGGCGTCTCTTTCGGGTCGACCGTGATCTTGGGCTGAGTATCCGAATCTGGCTCTAAGAACGCGGCTGTGTCGATCGTCGGGCGTTCGGTGGCCTTTTCGACGCGCCGCTCCAGTTTGTCGGGGAGAGAAGTGCGAACATCGTGCTGTGCATTGGCCCAGGTACGATCAAAGTACGGGCGTCCGGCTTCAGCGAACTTGCCCACCGATTCGACTTGTTGCCAAACCTTCTCGGCCTCGAACCCGTTGCGAATCGCATAGCAACATAGGGCATAGTCGGTTTCGGATCGTGCGCCCTCGCGAGCGATGGTACTGGCAGCGATGCATTCCGAAAGCGTGTCGGACTTCGCTGCTGTTGACTTACGAATGGCTGGCAGCGGCATCGCATCGATGTTGCGTTGTCGCTTGGTAGTCGCACTCGCCGTGTGGAACCTGCTGAAGGTATCGAGTGCGTAACTGCGGCTGGCATCGCATTCGATAAGCTCGCACAATATCGGCCGGCGTCCGTTACGTTGGTCCTTGCGATTGTATGTACCAGGTACTCGCAGCAATCGCGTGAGATCGGTTGTGTGGTCGCCACCGATGGCTTCCGCGATACCCGCAAGGATGTCTTGAATCTGGAGAGCTTTGGGGCTGAGCTTGGTTAGGTGATGTCACTGATCAAGATAAACGCGATCCTTGCCTTCTAGCACATAGCGACGGGCTTTCTTGCGCGACTGGCCACTCTGGATCGGTTCGATGTGAATGGGAATTGAGGGCCCAGCATCATCGATGACAAAGGGTTGCTTCAATCGCCAATAGAGATGCACACCGTTGCCGCTGTTGACGATGGCTGTCGGATAAGGGAGCGCAGCCGATGTAACTCGCTCGAGCGCGACCGAAACATCGCAATTGTCGATGTCGGCCCACAAGCAGCGAACCGTTCGGATCTGCCATGCGAGATCGAATCGACTCGCACCCGCGATGCGCGGATAGACACCAAAGAATTGATTGGTTAGCTCCGTCTTGGAATCGAAGTCGAAGTGACGGATGAAACGCTGCAAGCCATCGCGGGTAGCATGCCGATACCGAACATGTTTGTAGTCAACACGACTCTTTTTGCGATCCCCTTCGGTCCAGGTTTCCACGGGACGAAACAGCAGCAGATACTTTTCATCGTAAAGCGTGGTTAATAGCGTCACCCCTGGATGCACATTGTTGGTCGCTTCGGTTGCCGGTACGGTCGATTCAATTTGAAGACTGGATTCCATGGAATGTTCCTATAGCTACGAGACTGGAATCCGACCGCGACATTGATAACGTCAGATCATGCGACGCGACTCCGCGCGATGCAGAACCGGAATCAACGCATGGGGTTCGACACCAAACGTGTCGGCAAGTTGCTACGTAGTGACCGGTCGAGAGCCGTCGTAGAGCGAGCCCAGTCGCGCGGACAGTTGATGGACATTGGGTAGCGAACGAGTTAACACGGATGTGCATCGGATATGCTTTCGCATGATGCCATTTCCTCCATGGATGTGTGATGATCTTCTGCTCGATTGACCTTGGCATGTAAATCGACGATTGCGTTGGCCTATACTTCCGCGATCTCTGCCGGCATTTCAGCGTCGTTGGAGACGTCCTCTGTCTCTGTGCCCATGTTCCGTACCTTCCTAAAGTGTTGATCCGAGTCGCAGCATTGGCCTCTCCAGTACTAACTATGCAGTTTGTCCTAACGACGTCCCAAAAAAGGTTTGCAAGGTTTCTTTCGATGCAGACGTTTTGAACCGATGTATCTCTACCCCTTGAACTACTCAACTCGCGACTAAACTGGCCAAAGCAGAAGTAAAAATCAGCAAAATTGTTGGCGATTCATGGTTCTGGTTTGCAGACGAAGCAAACCATGTCTCCCTATCTGTAGGGTTACACGCAGAGTCTGCATGTGGACGAAGGTCTGCCCGAAAAATTTTGAGAATCGTTGGTTCGCTTCACCCGTAGATCGCAGACGTTGCGAACCTTGTTTTCCTATCTGTAGGAATACCCGAAGGCCGCTCTGAATGACGGAACTTTTGCAAAAGAACGTCAAATTGATACTTCCAATAAACCCTGGTAAACTAGAAGAAATTGACAGCTCCGCTCCTTTTACACCCTGCGTCGTCCTCCTACCCCAACCTCACCTATCATGCCGACTACTTTTCAAGTGAAGTTTCGAATCTTCAGTCGGTGGGCCGTCATTGCAACCGTTTGGTGTTTTGGAGTTGGTTTATCATCGCATTCGGGGGCTCAAACGGAGAGCGATTCTAGTTGGGCCACAAGCCTTGCAGAGCGAATCGACGGGGCGATTTCGGAGGGATACCTCGGGCCTGAGATTTCGTGGGCCAGCGATTTGGATTTCTTGCGAAGGATTTTTCTGGATCTGGTAGGCCGAGGGCCAACTCGCGATGAGTCGCTAGCTTTCATCACCAAGGTCCAAGAACACCCCGAACGTCGAGTCGAGTTGCGCAACGAACTGATCGATGACTTGCTCGACCGCGACGAGTTCTCTCGGTACTACGCGAAGGTCATTGAAGTCATGTTGACCGAACGCCGCGAGGTGATCGGAACGCTCGAGATACGGTTGTTCATCAAGAAATGGCTCGATGATCGTCGACCGCTCAACGAGTTGTTCACCGAAGTATTGGCCGCCGACGGAACCGGACAGGA
>VGZN01000537.1 GCA_016872635.1 Planctomycetota bacterium
ATCACGTCGCTGCGACGCCTCGGCTATCGTGACTCGAAACCATGGGACCGCAAAGATACCGACGAGCACTCCTGTGAACACCGTCAGTATCAATGCCGACAGGATCATGGCGAATTTCAGGTGCTTTGGATACGATCGAGTGTCGGCCTTTTCCTTAACTGGAACAGGGACTCCCGTCTGAATGGATGCCACCAGATTTCCACTCGCATCGCGAGTCGGCATCACCACGTGCCTACCGCAATTTGCACATGGCCCACCTTGTCCCAAGTACTCATCGCTCACCTTGGTACGCTTCAGGCAAAATGGGCAAACGAACTCAAAAGGCATTTTCGTTTTCCTCGTTGTCCGGCTCTACATCGTTAGGCAGACACAAGCACCTCACGCTATCGCAGCACAGTGACTCTTTACCGTTAGGACGAGAGAGGCTTACGGCCTATGAACTGGTAGTAAGGAGTGCGGAATAGCGGTATGTAAGGGACCTTTGCCCGGTGTTCTTCTAGCATGATGGTCTCGAAGTGTCGCTGCAAGTAGGGCAAATGGTCAGGATTGGGAAAGACGTTATCGCTCGAAAACCATACTGGCCAAAATGACCGCGTGGCCCAACCATGCTTTTTCAGCGATGCCGCAGGGTACTTTCGCGATACATAAAAATCGATCACTCCGATCCGCCCACCTGGCTTCAAAATCCGCAATGCATTATCGATCGCAGCAAACCAATCCGGAATCATCGTCAATGAATACGAAAAGGTGACGATGTCCGCACTTCCCTCTGGCGGTGTCCATGTCGTTGCGTCGGCGGTCACCGCGGTAACATTCGACCAACCATTCTTGGCAACACGTTTTTGGACCACGTCTAGCAAACTGGTCGCCAGATCCACTACATAAACATTCTGGAACTTGCGGAGTGGCTCACCCACGAACTCAAGGTTAGCACCTGTCCCACCACCGAAGTCAACCCAAGTACCTTCGCAGGCCTTTCCAAGTGTCTCGTAAACCAACTCCCGACCTTGGAGCAACCTCTTCCTGAAGTCATCATAGTGGGAGGCTTGTCCAGCATAAAAATTCTCCATCCGCTGCGCATGGTCTTTGCCGCGGACAGGCCGGAGAACCAAGTGGTACAAAATCTTCAGGTCTTTAAGAAAGGACATTTTCGCTCGATAAAGATCGGTTTCGTTGGCAACCCACGCCACGGTTCTGACGGTTAGACTCCCGAATATATCCGACCAAACCCGAATTGCGAACTCAACCTCTCACTCTTATTCCGATCCAGCCCATCCAGCGAATGGCGAGCCCCAGCAGGATTTGCCCCACTAAAAACCCCAGCGACAAAATGGCAAAATCCCATTCCAGATAAGCGACGGTATCGCTGAAACTAGAAAAGTAACGGCGAATCCCCTCAAGCCCACCCGCAAAACAGGGAATCAAAAACCACCAAGCCCACCGCGCACCCGGTTTTAGTGTCGCGATGATCACCAAGCCGTGTACAGCGATTAAAAAAACAAGGCGCGCCAACGAATGGGCCGGCGGTTCCATCAAGAATCCACGGATATCCCGAAACGCAATCGCATTCATGCCCGCAGCCGACTTCCATAACGCAGCTCCGAATGCGACGAGGACGACCCAAGCGAATAGCGATCGAAGCTGGAATCGGAAACCTTCTTCCACGCTTCTCTCTTCAGACCAATCCCCCTTACGCCTCCCTCCGCATCCATCGTTACCAGCAACCTTGAATGGATGGAGTTCCTGCGGATTTTCCGCACTCGAACGACTGCCACGATGGGATGCATCAACGAACGACAAACCCGATGCTCGTCCCACCGAATAGTCCACGCAAAAAAAGACAATTGGGGGCACAAAGACTGAAACCATAAAGGCGAGGGCATCATCCCGACTCGCAGGCCCCGAAATCAAAAAGCCAATCCATGCGGATCCAATGCAACAAAGCGTCATCGCAGCCGCTAACAGTATGCGATGCTCCGACGAACCGACCTTCCACAGACTCAGCCAACCAGGAAGAGACAACTGGCTCAAGAACAATCCACCACAGAACCATAACCCCACATCCGAATCCCGCACCCATATATCGGATACCAACGGCGGCACTAAGCAGTTCCCGATCATGCAAACCATCAACGCCACCATCCCGAATTGCCACAACGAAACCAACGGCTTTCCAGCGACATCCGGTCGATCCATGAGAACCACCTATGTTCAATGCGTCAACGAATAGGACTCTCAAGGTCCTCATCGGTATCCAATCCGGTTCCGCGACAAAGATGAAAAAGGCCCAGGTGTCACGTGGTGAATGAACCTGGGCCTTCGGATCTCCCGTTCTCGTCGCATGCGAGTTGCCAAAATAACTGGCGGCTCGATACAACAAATCTACAAAGGGAAGGTGATTGGCTGCTGGCGATTCGGAGAGCTAGAAGCCTCGGAATGGATGCGCTGCCGAATCCTTCTTGGCGATCATTTCATCAGCGGTTGGCAATCCCTTCATTGCGTTGGCGATCGCATCCACAGTAGCCTTGTGGTTGTATTCATAGATCTTGCGATCGTCGGCCGCAGCTGGGTGGATGAATACGCCACAGACGACAACGAGGTTTTCAGCTTGATCCTTCGGAATCACTCCGCTTGCGACGCTGTCAGCAACAGCCTTCGCAACAGCAGCCTGGGCAGGGCCAAACATCTGAACAGCTTGCTTCATCCCCTTGATCGTCACCTTGGTGATCATCACTGTGGCTGGCTTAATAGCCACGTTTGGCGCAAGCACTGCGAGCAAATTGGTGTGACCGCTGCTTTGGGTTGCCAAGGCGTTTGCAAATGCAACACCGACCGGGCCATCTTTGCTGCCGATCATCAAGTCGATGTGAGCAATTTCGTTACCTTCGCCGACCAAGGCTTCGCCGACATACATAGACATAGACAGATTCCCTACCTGATGGATGGAGAGTTGTGGATACCTTCCGCGAGACAAACGCGTTCTTG
Source organism: Planctomycetota bacterium (assembly GCA_016872635.1). Lineage (GTDB taxonomy): Bacteria > Planctomycetota > Planctomycetia > Pirellulales > Pirellulaceae > JBKCUI01. The sequence continues at coordinate 2,986 of VGZN01000537.1, forward strand.
AACACCAGAGAGTAGCAAACCGCAACATTTCTGCAACGCGACTCCCTCAAGGAAACCCACCGGTGGACCGATTTTGCCGTTTACAACGACCTTCGGGGGGATTTTTCGACCGGTTTTACGGTGGATTTTCCATCCGGACGGATTAGTTTAGGAATTTGGAAATGCGATTTTTCCATCCGGCATGGCAGTTGCTATACTTGTCCAAGCGACAGGACTGAGGTGATGGAATCGGTCGCCTTCGAGGGGAACCCGTAGGGTAGCCCTGTCGGATTGTCTGGGCCACCAGGCTCAGCGATGCGTTGTTTAGTCCGCAAGTCGATTCGATGTTCACAATCACAGGGTTCATTCCGATGAAACGATTTCTTCGCAATCTCGCCATGTCCATGACAATCGTGGGCGCTATCGCTGTCCAAGTTTCGGCGGACGAAGCCAACAACAACGACGGGAAAATCAAATCCAACAATCGCGTGCAAGCTGCCCAAAAGAAAGGAAAGCTCGCAGGTTCCAACCCAACCAAAGCGACTCCCAAACGCGTCGAAATGTTCGCAGCGATGGATGATGGATTGATCACCGTCGACTACATCGGAAAAGATTCCACAGAAGCCAATCTCATCTTCCGCAACAAAGGTAACGAACCGCTCGATATCGTGCTCCCAGAAACGTTCGGTGCAGTTCCTGTCGTAGCCCAAGGCATGGGTGGTGGCATGGGTGGCATGGGTGGCATGGGTGGTATGGGCGGCGGCATGGGTGGCATGGGCGGCGGCGGTAT
>VGZN01000538.1 GCA_016872635.1 Planctomycetota bacterium
GTATCAAGGTTCAAACTCAAGCGGAATGGAGCAACATGGTCTGCGATCCGCACAGCGGAGGATGCAAAGTCTGAGTTCGTCCGAAGCAGCGACCCGTGGTTCCGTCCGGTACGCATCGAGAACGCTCCCGATGGAACCCTTTGGATTGTAGACATGTATCGCTATGTGATCGAGCATCCCGAGTGGATTCCTGAGGAGTGGCAACGACGCATCAATGTTCGCGCTGGTGATGATCGCGGACGGATCTACCGCGTCCGCCGCACCGACTACACCCCTCGCCCAATAATCGATCACAAGCAACTGCCGGACTCGAAGTTACTGACGGAACTTATAGGAAGCGATGCAGCCCGCGCCGACCTTGCTCAGCAGGCACTGGTCGAGCGAGCCTTTGAGTCAAACCTCGCCGCGGCTACGATCGAGCAAATTCGCGATGTTGCGTCGAATTTCGAAAGCTATCGCGCACGCGTTCGGGCATTGCATCTCCTATTTACAATGGGAAAGTGTACCGACAAGGATTACCAAAAGATGTTAGTTGCTTGTCGCAACCTCACCGCAAACAGGATGTTTCCTCAAGATGGATCGGACCGAGAATTCGACGAGCAAGCATCCTGGGTTGAAGCACTGGTGAGGCAAATCGATCGCACTCAACAGCCCTCTGGGATGCGAGCATTGCTTTGGGATAGCATCGATCCGAAACTAGTCGTTCATTCGGCTTCGCTTGCTCTGCGGTTGGCGATTGAATCCAGTTATTCGGATACGCCCAATACGCGCGCGATCGCATCGGCACTCGCGTTGCATGGACAAGACCCATGGGTTGTCGACTGCGCGATATTCATAGCAGCAAACTCGGTTGATGGTGTGGTTGAATCACTCCTTGAGTCCTTGAGCGAGGGATCGATTGACTACGCCACGGGGGTGAATCACTTGGTGGAGAAGTTGATCCCCAAATCCTCGGAGGAGCTGCGAAATCGCTTGTTATCGAAGGTTGCTACCCAGACCGAACAGCATCCAGCTTGGCACTATCTCCTCGCCCGTCAGTTTTCGGTGGGGAGCGATTCAAAGGGGTTGGAGTCGGAGGCGGTCGATCGGCTGATCGACTCAGCACGCAAAGAAATAACGTCGAGCGGAGCCTCGATCGCAACTCGGTTCGCCGCGATGGAACTGGTCCTTTCGCAGATGGGCTCTGTGTGGAATCGTAACCATGATTTGTTCTTGGAGGAATTGTTGTCGGGAACGCAAAATCCACTCGATGCGGAATTAACTCGCAACTTATTGCGCACGGGGGGCGAATCATCAGCAAGGCTACTCTCCAAGTGGGCTTCGTTGTCGCAGACAAGCCGCACCGTGCTTTTGACCGAACTGTCTCGCAACGCAGATACGATGGGTAGATTGCTCGACGCCGTCGAAGCGGGTGGGATCCCCGTGAAAGAAGTCGATGCGGCGACGCTTCAAAAATTGCGTCAGTACGCAAAGGGAGCCCAAGAGAAACAGGTTCTCGCCTTGTTCGGGCCCGCACCTGGGGCGGACCGACCCGCGATCGTACGGAAAGCGTTGGAGCAATGGCCTGTTCGTGCGAAGGAGGCCCGGGGGATCGAGTCCGATGTTGGTGTAGATTTAGTGCGAGGAGAAAGGGCGTACTTGAAGCATTGTGCGGTTTGTCATGAGCCACGTGTTCACGGTGATCAAACAGATCCGAGCGTAGGCCCCAATCTTTTAGGATTGGTGCGTTGGACCAACGAGGCGTGGGTCACCGCTATTCTCGATCCCAACCGCTCTGTCGAGGAGAAGTACTGGGTTTTCCAAGCTCGTACGGAGGACGGTGAACTTGTAACCGGACTGCGGCTTCGGGAAGATTCGGATGCGATCGAATGGGTGAACAACGCTGGTCGGATCGACCGATTGCTCAAGTCGCAGATTGCGGAGCTGCGAGAGTCCCAGCAGTCCCTCATGCCAGAAGGCTTTGAGCAACTCATCTCGACCGACGAAATCGCGGACATCATCAGTTTCCTGCGGTCAAGCAAAGAATAGAGAATAAAGAATAGAGAATAACGAGTCGCTGCGTGGTTGCCCCAATCCGCTCGTACGACGAATGTATCGAATGTGCAACGAAAAAAGCCCCAGCCGTACGACGGGAGCTTTTTTGTCTTGTAGCATGACCTTCGAATCACTCACTATTTGTGGGTGAAATCGAGGTACCACAGTCCGTCATCCCATTCGAGGGATACTCGACGCCATCCCAATGGAACTTGTGGGTATGGGTAGAATGGACCGATATATGGCCACGCCGAAGCGCTGTATTGCTTGGGGTAGGTCACAGCAGCATAGTTTGGATACGCTGCGTAGCTCGGCCATGCATAATTTGGCATGTAGGGTTGGTCGTAGCGAGGTACACCGCCACCGTAGCTCGGGCCGCCTTGCATTGGCACTGGGGCCTGAGGAGCTTGAACGCCACCAACTGCACCTTCGACAACGCCGACTTGAGCGTTTGCCAAGTTGCTAGGTGCGAATGGACGAGGTACACCACCGCCGACGGTTGGCATCGCTGATTGTTGCGGTACAACAGCAGCGCTTGCTTGCCGAACATCGGTAACACTGACTTCGTCGATCACTCGTTGAACGCCAGGGATCCGTTGAGCGGTTCCGAGAACCATTGCTTTTTGCTGAGCGGTCGCTACGTAACCCCGAACCCATACATCGCCGTTGACGGTCGATATGTCGAGGTCGAAGTTCTTCAGTTGGCCAGCCTTTTGAGCTGTGCCGAGCTTTCCGAGAAGATCCGAGGTAATTGCTGCATCGGCGTCCAACTCTTCTTCGACCACGGTGGTGGATTCGCTGAGGAGTGCTGGTGGCTCACTTGCGGAAGCGGGAACGACATCGTTGGGCGATGGTGCAGCCTTGGTTTCGGCTGCGGTCGTCTCGGCCACAGTCACCTTCGCTTGATTGTCGACGGACTTCACTCCGTCGGTGTCACGTGCAGCGGTTAAAACGCGGTCCATTTGTGCTTGGCTGGCTGCGGTACCGGAAATGACAACGTTGCCGTCTTTCACGGTCAAGTCAATTTCCAGCCCCTTCAAACTGATTTGAGTTTGCTTGACGGTAGAAATGATGGCATCAGCGATCTCGCGATCTCCACCAAACGCCGTCATAGGAGCACCGGCGGTCAGCGAGGCAATCGCCATGCCCAAAAAGAATCGTCGCATGGATATCCTCCTACGGTATGTTTTGCGGGAACTACGGCGCTTTGGAGCCATTCACTCAGAACCTCGGCACCTGCAAACTCTCTTTTCCGGACTTGGATGGAAGGCGTTACACACGTTACCACAGCGAATTCGACAAGAAGCCGAAACCCTGTATTCAACGAACGCGGCCCCCCACACTCGACCAGACATGCTGGTTTGCGAATACAACCGTATGTTTCGGCATAACCGGCACCGAAACGAAAGGTTTTTATCAATTTTGACGCTCTTCGCGAGGATTCCTAACATAAGCCCCTTCGTGGAGCTGGCGAGTTTGCGTAGAACAAAAAGGTTCTCGGACAGCACTATTTTTTGTGATCGGCAAGAACCCCCTATTCTCACTAAATTCCCATGGCTATCTCGATTCAAATCCACCGTGGCCCCTCGATTGGACGCATTCCCCGCTCACTGCTGGTCCAAGCCGTCGAAATGATCGCAGATGACTACGGTTGGAACGACGGTCAAATATCGCTGGCAATTGTGGACGATCCGGAAATCCATCGAGTCAATCGGCA
>VGZN01000539.1 GCA_016872635.1 Planctomycetota bacterium
CCAGCTGCCTCTTCACTAGCTTCGACACTGACGATTCTCCCGTCGCTTGCTTCCCCACGGCACTGCAATCATCCTTCTGACATCCTACTGAGGAGACGCCACTCCAATTGTAACTCACTTTGGCAAATTGGTAGCATTGGCTTCACTAATTAAGCGTTCACGACAATCCGTATTGGGCACCTTTCGGTTAAACTACCTCGCCGGAAAAAGATTCAATTCCACGAGTTGATTGTTGTACTGGATGATGGTCCTTGGAAAGTTTGTCCGAATGCTGCGATTTGTTGGGTCTCTTACATCTTTCTTGGTGATTGCTGAATTTGCCTGCTCGTCGCCGCAATGGCTGATCGCCAGCGATTGGTTGGTCGAGCCTACGGGGTTCGAGGCGACGGTTCAAACGATCGACGCGGAACGCGAATTGGTACTCACCAACGGGTTATTAACCCGGCGGTTCCGAATCTACCCAAATCTTGCGACCGTGGACTTAAAAAACCAGCAGTCTGGCGAGACGTTGCTCCGCGGTATCAAGCCAGAGGCTCGAATCACCATCGATGGAAAGTCTTGGGATATTGGCGGACTCGTGGGACAACGCAACTACGCCTTCCTCGATCCCTCTGTGCTCTCAAGCCTTCAAGCAGACCCCCAGGCCTTTCAATTCGTGGGTCACGAGGTGCGGAAGATCCAAGAACGAATGCCTTGGAAGCAGATTCGTCCGCATGCGCCCGATGTCGCGTGGCCTCCGCGCGGTGTGGAACTCCGTTTTGATTTCGTAATGCCGAAAACGGAGAACTCGGATCTCGCCGTCTCGGTGCATTACGAGCTCTATGATGGATTGCCTTGTTACGGTAAGTGGATTTCGATCACCAATCGTTCGGCAAAAGAAGTTCGTTTGGATCGTTATCAGAGCGATCTTCTCGCAGCGATCGAACATACCTCCGAAGTCGACGCGCTGAGTATCGGTTTAACCCCTCCCAACCTTCATGTTGAAACCGAGATGGCCATGGGGGGGATGACCAGCCAAGGGGCTAATCGCCGATCGTATCGCTGGGTCGCTGATCCTCAGTATGACTCGCAGGTCAATTACGAAAAAAAGACTCCCTGTCTCCTTGAAGTTGGCCCCGACCTCGGACCCGGGATAGCCATCGCTGCCGGGGAAAAGTGGGAGTCCTATCGCGGTTGGGTATTGGCACACGATTCCACCGATCGGGAACGGTGTGGACTGGCTGTCCGAAAAATGTTTCGTAGGTTGGCACCTTGGGTTACAGAAAATCCGCTCATGATGCATTTGATCGCATCCGACGAAGCATCCGTGAAGCGAGCTATCGATCAATGCCATGAAGTCGGCTTTGAAATGCTGATCCTGAGTTTTGGGAGCGGATTCAATCTCGAAAGCCGCAATCCAGAGGTTCTGAAAAAGGCTCAATCCTTCTCGGCATATGCTGCAGAAAAAGGAATCGAGATCGGAAGCTATTCTTTGCTCGCCTCGCGCTCGGTGAACAAAGAGTCGGATGTGGTTCCTCCCCCAGGTGAAAAACCAGTTTTTGGCAACTCGCCCTGCTTGGGTAGCGAGTGGGGCAAGCAGTACTTCGACCGTCTCTACGAGTTTCATCGCGAGAGCGGTTTTCGTTTGCTCGAACACGATGGCTCGTATCCGGGCGATCCGTGCGCCAGCCACAACCACCCAGGGCACCATGACCTGCAGGATTCTCGCTGGAATCAATGGCAGCAAATTGCTACGTTTTATCGATGGTGCCGAGGCCAAGGCCTCTTTTTAAACGTTCCAGACCACTACTTCATGTCTGGTTCGAACAAGACGGGAATGGGCTATCGCGAAGTCAACTGGTCTCTCCCTCGCGAAGAACAAACCATCCATACGCGCCAGAATATCTTCGACGGCACATGGCAGAAAACACCGTCCATGGGATGGATGTTTGTTCCGTTGACTGAATACCACGGTGGCGGCCCAAAAGCCACGATCGAACCGCTCGACAAAAATATCGATCACTATCGAAATATGATCCAATCAAACCTGGCTCTGGGAGTGCAAGCGTGCTACCGAGGGCCCCGTCTCTATGACACGGATCAAGTCAAGGAAATGGTCAAAACCCAAGTCAAATGGTACAAGGCCCACCGGGAAATCCTCGAAAGCGATTTGATCCATGGCCGACGGGCGGACGCAAAGAGCCTCGACTGGATGCTCCATGCCAATCCGAAACTGCAGGAAAAAGGTATGGTGGCCATTTTTAATCCCACCGGGACCGAATTGTCGGAAATGCTCCATATCCCACTTTATTACACAGGGATTCGCGATAAAACCGCCGTGGTAGACGCCACTGGAAATCGCACAATTAGCCCCTTGGACCGAAAGGACTCGGTCGTTCTCTCTGTCACTGTAGCACCACACTCGATGCAGTACTTTGTCTTCGAATAAACTATACTGGGTGTGTGGTTCTCGGTGCGAATACGGGTATGCCGTCACTCGCACTGCCCACCCCCACCTCATTTCCCTCCAAAATTTACTCTCTCCGTCTGTTCAATTCATCATGATGGAATTTTCAAATTCACGCGGGCCGTCGGACCTAAGAAATAAGGCATCGGTACGGAATCGGCGGATCGTTCGAATATCGCTAACCCTGGGATCCGTGCTCGCATCCGCGATCTCGCTTCCGCTCGCGTCGGCCGACGAACCGGTCAGCTACAACCGAGACATCCGGCCTATCCTGGCGGACAAATGCTTCGCTTGTCACGGGTTCGATGAAAAGAAACGGGAAGCCGGACTCCGACTGGATACGTTCGACGGTGCTACTGCCGATCATGATGGCAATCGAGCGATCATTCCGGGCGATGTGGGCAATAGCGAGTTGTGGAAACGGGTGAACACCAACGATCCGGATCTGCATATGCCCCCTGCTGAAAGTCACAAGGAACTCAGCTCCGAGGAAATCGAAAAACTCAAACGATGGATCGAACAAGGTGCTGAGTACCAAAAGCACTGGGCGTTCATCCCCATCAGCGACGCTCCGGTACCACCCCAAGTCGCCGGCGGCCGCAATCCAATCGACGCCTTCGTCGGCAAACGATTGCACCATAAAGGATGGAAGCTCTCCGAGGAAGCGAATAAATCGGTGCTGATCCGCCGTGTCGCTTTCGCGCTGACAGGGTTGCCTCCCACCATCGCCGAGGTCGATGAATATCTCGGGGATGATTCTGTGGATGCCTATGAAAAAATGGTGGATCGTTACCTGAAGTCGATGCATTACGGCGAAGAAATGGCGCGGCACTGGCTCGACGTAGCCAGGTACGCCGATACGCACGGATTGCACTTGGATAACGAGCGACAGATGTGGGCCTACCGCGATTGGGTGGTCAAAAGCTTTAATCGAAACCAACCCTTCAATGAGTTCACCATCGAACAACTCGCCGGTGACCTGCTGCCAAATCCAACCACCGATCAATTGGTTGCGACTGGATTCAATCGATGCAATGTTACCACCAGCGAAGGTGGGTCCATCGATGCGGAGTTCTACTACCGTTATGCAGTCGACCGGGCCAGTACCACCGCATCAACATGGATGGCTCTCACGGCTGGTTGCGCAGTGTGCCACGATCACAAATTCGATCCGATCTCTCAGAAAGAGTTCTACTCCCTTTACGCGTTTTTCAATGCTTCGGCCGATCCTGCCATGGACGGAAACGCCTTACTGACCAATCCAGTCTTGAAACTCGAAACGGAGTCGGACAAACAGC
>VGZN01000540.1 GCA_016872635.1 Planctomycetota bacterium
TAGCGAAGTCGGATTGCTACTGATGGTGATTTACCTCGCTGTCCATGTCATCGGCTGGATTCTTGGAGGTGCATGCCTATTGATATTCTTTCATGCCCGCTCGATGGTGCTCGATGCGATTATTCAGATTCGTGAACGGCGGTTACGGCAGCAGGTGCATCATTTTGCGGGTGATTTAAGCCATCTCGCGCATGGAGGATTGTCTCTGACAGATGCATTAGCCGATGCAGCGAGTAGGACGGCCAAGCCCCTCGGCCCATTTGTTCGTCGGATTGTGGTGGAGCATCGAAGAGGTAGGCCGTTGCGAGAAGCGATCGACAGTATTCGCTCCGGGATGCAGCTTGACGCGTTCTCCTTACTAGTTACGGCGATGAACAACGTCATGAGTCGCGGATGTTCACTTACGGGTTCGTTGGTTGGTGTTACCGAGACATTAACCAACGCGACAGAAATTGAGCAACTTCTTTCCTCGAAAACGTCTGCGGGTAAGACCACAGTGGTCATTCTCAGTGCGATGCCGTTGCTGTTCATGGGGATGGCATATATGGGGTCACCTGAAAATTTCAGGCACTTGACCCATTCGGAACTAGGGCAGAAGGCCTTGGCCGTCGTCCTGCTACTTACCTATGCCGGATGTGCATGGGCGAAAAATCTCTTGACCCCAAAGCTTTAAATCCCAGAGATGTAAAATCACCTACTGAAAAAAGATAAGGCGAAAATTATGATTCAGATTCTCTTCAAAGAACCGCTGCTTCTGGGAGCCTGTTTACTACTAGCGGGTTCGGTTTTCATACTGATCCGTCTGCCATTGGTCTGGTGGTTGCGGCCTATCGTAGAGCACGAGTTGATCCAGTGGGATTTGGACGATAATCGACGCAAACTATTGCGACGCCAGTCTAAGGTGTTTAAGAAGCTCGAGCCCTGGGTCGTAGGGCTCGCTACAGGCATGGAGCATCACTATCCGATGCCGAATAACGATGACAAATCGAATCACCAAAAAACACCGCGACAAAGGTTGTCCAAGGCCTTGTTCGGGTCTCGTACCAGCGTCGTGATAGCACTTCGTTCCGGTGTGATTGAAGGTGCTTGGACCGCGAGCGAGTATATCGCTACGATGGGTCTCATGTCTGCATTGGTCGGTGTGGGAGCATCGTTCTTCATCGTCGGCAGCAGTCTGTCGTTGCAGTTCGCCCTCTGCATGGGAGTCGTGGCGATAGCCGTGTATCGACTGCAACTGGTCCACTTGGACCGCAAAATCCGGATGCGTCAGTCCCAAATTCGAAAGCTCTTGCCTCATTCGATGGAAATACTTTCGATGACCATGAGCGCTGGTGGAACGTTTCAAGCGGGCGTTGAAGACGTGATTCGCGATTTCCCTGGTCATCCATTAGCAAACGAGTTTGAGCGAATGATCAAAGATCTTCAGCGGGGGATCGGCATGTATGACGCACTCAAAAACATTGCGCACCGAATCCAAATTGAGGAATTTGACGATATTCTTAGAACGATGAGTATCTCCCATGAGCATGGTGCTCCGGCAGCTGAATTCTTTCGTCGCGGAGCGAAGCAACTGCGTACCAAGCAACTGAGAGCCATGGAAATCGCAGTGGGAAAAGCGGAGGCGAAGATGCCATTGCCGACCATGGTGATCACGATTGCGTGCATGATCATTGCCATCGCTCCGTTCTTGGTCGGTGCCTTGGAATCTGGAATCTTGGAGATGTTCAATATCTAGATTACATTGCTCGAGGAGGCGTCGCTGACGCATCGCAACCGATGAATGGAACAGCGTCTAATAGGATCCATTAGGAGCTCGTGGTATTGTGACTTCACAGGAATCAGGATGGGCCGGCTGGGACAATCGTCGGGAAGAGAAGTTTTTCGAGGAGTTGGAGGAAAGGTTCAGTAAAGAGCTTTCGACGAAGAGTGATTTTCCCCGTGTTGTGGCTGAGTATCCGCGAAGGTTCGGGCAACTTGTGAACAACTTGCCGGAGGGCTATCGGCCGGGTTTCCTTGCCGATTTGATTTGCTCCTGCAATTGTTTATGCCTCAGTTATTGGAGGGATTACGTTAATTCTCATTGGGAATCGAGCCATCCTGAATCGCTGTTATCGCAACTCGATCAGCTCCCTCGAATTACCTCGTTTTTGGCGGCTCTCGGATTGGATCATTCCATCGTAGGCAAGTATCCCACGTTGGCAAAAGAGGAGCTTGTTGCGCGCCATGCCTATGCAGATGGTGGTCGCTGGGAGGATTGCTATGAGCAGTTTGGTTGCAAGTTCCAAGCTCCGGAAGCGAATCTGGTGATCGTGCCTCAGACCGAAAGCCAGATCGTCCGAGACTTCATCGGGCGTCCCTCGACGATTTTCGGAAGTGGAGGTTCTAGTTTTTTTTCTGATGACGAATCGACACGGGGGAAGATGAAACGATTTCCGCTGTGCCAGCGAGTCTCCATTGGAAGGCAGCGATCGAAAGAGCCCGGAGCCTTCAACATGGTTTACGGTAAGCAGCGGCATCGTTTGGTGATTGCCGACGAGACCGATGTCCAGGTTGCCAGTCGAGAACAATTACTTATCGCAAGGCTTACACCACAGATTCTGTACATGAAAAACACGAGCGAGCATTTCCCGATTGAAACATCGAGCTTTCGCGGTTTCAAATCACTATCCCCCGGAGAAAGCACGCTCGCTCTCTCGGATATCACGATACGTATCAATAAAGTTCGTATCGAAGTGCTTCCTGCGGAACATGCCTGAAATAATGACTAGGAATCTACACTACATTTGCGTCATCGTTGATTTACTGACTGCAGAGCGAAAAACACTTGCGTCAACCCGAATTGCTACACCAAAACCGCCATGTCTCTTTGAGCGAAGACCCCGTAATCTCCATGGGTTAAACCAATGAACCAAGACAGGTCTATAGGAATGATTACGGCGTCTTGGCTGAACCAACGATGATTAGGTAGGCTTTTGGCAAGTAATTCCCCCCAGGTTTGACAGAGGGGATACGACTCAACCCAAATCGCGATTACCGACTGCATCTCTGGAATCATAAGTTCTGCGAAATCAAATTCCTCGTTAAAGTACCTCCGTTGTGATTCAGGGAATAATCGGTCGTTTATAGCCTCGTGTTCTGACCACGTTGCAAAGCTAAAGCAGTCATTCAGGCTTCCCAGCGGAGGCCCCGTGATTCGAAGGATCGCAGTGAGTTTTTCACGGAGCACATTTGGTAATTCGATTGCACTGTTGTCGTTGTAGCACTGCGAATTTGTATCCTTTGGAGTAATTGCGGACGCTAGATCAATTCGGTAGCGTTTCAAGCCATCGTGAATGACCTTGATCGCAACCTCGATACGGTATTTCGAGTTTTCAGATAACCATTTCCGTGTAAGTTGCTTGTGCAATATTCTTACGGCGTCATCGAGGCGGCATTTGAAGAGAAACGGGCAATTCGTGGCTTGAATTCGCTCGATTATCGAATCCAGCGGTGCTGTGGGACGATCGCTTTTGTCACTGAAGTCAATGATGAAGGAATCTTCGATCGCGTAAATGGGCGCGAGTAGCTTTTCCTTCCATTGTTGCATGTCGATTTCGCTCATCCAATCTATTCTCCTAAGCCGTTTCGAACGCCTGTTCTCGTTATAGCACCGTTAGAGTAAATCCCGTTCCAGCAATGCGGATATCTTGCAAACTACGCAAGATCATCGACTTAGTGTTCTGTGTTGGATTGAAGGACGACCT
>VGZN01000541.1 GCA_016872635.1 Planctomycetota bacterium
GGCATGGGAATCCACGCGAACACCGAGTCCTCCTGGGATGTACATCTTCTCGATGCGACCGGGACATGGCTGGAAGTTACGATCGGGGTCTTCGGCGTTGATTCGGCATTCGATCGAGGCACCTCGCGGCCGGATATCCGATTGCGCGAAGGGGAGTTTTTGACCAGCTGCGACGAGGATCTGCGTCTTGATCAAATCAACGCCGGAGATCATTTCGCTCACCGGATGTTCCACCTGGATCCGCGCGTTGACTTCGATGAAGTAGAACTGGTCTTGTTGGTCGACGATGAACTCGACCGTCGCGGCATTGTAGTAATTGGCCTGCTTCACCATGCGGACGGCTGCATCGCACATCGCCTTACGGGTCGACTCTGGAAGCCGCGGGGATGGACTTTCTTCGACCAGTTTTTGGTGTCGGCGCTGAACGGAGCAATCGCGTTCGTGCAAATGGACAACGTTACCGTGTTGATCGGCGATGATTTGAACTTCGACGTGCCTCGGTCGGTCGATGTATTTCTCGAGATAGACGCCTGGGTTTCCAAAAGCCGCCTTGGCTTCGGTTTGAGCTTGAGCGACGGCGGATTGCAAGGACGCTTCATCGGCCGCGACTCGCATCCCTTTCCCACCACCACCAGCAGTCGCTTTGATCAGAACCGGGAATCCGATTTTTCGAGCGGCTGCGAGCGAGTCAGCTTCGCTTTCGATCAAGCCATCGCTACCCGGGACAACAGGGACTCCTGCGGCGATCGCCATTTCCCGTGCTGTGTTTTTGTCGCCGAGTTTCTCCATCGCATCTGGCGATGGCCCGATGAAGTCGAAGTTGCAACTGCGGCAGACCTCGTTGAAATGCGCGTTCTCTGCGAGGAAGCCATAGCCGGGATGGATCGCGTCGGCTTTGCCGAGCTCAGCCGCTGCGATCACTCGATCGATGCGCAGATAGCTGTCGATCGACTTGGCCGTTCCAACACAAAACGCTTGGTCGGCCAATTCCAGATACTGTGCGCCGCGATCGGCTTCGCTGTAGATCGCAACTGTTTCGATACCGAGTTCTTTACAAGCTCGAATAACGCGCAGCGCGATTTCGCCTCGGTTGGCGATCAAGACGCGAGAAAACATTGTTTGGATTAACCCCGGGTATCAATTTTAAAGAGCGGTTTCCCGAAATCGACAGCTTCTTCGTTGCGGACCAATACCTGAACGACCTTGCCTCGCATTTCCGCAGGAATTTCGTTGAACACTTTCATCGCTTCAATGATGCAGATGACCGTGTCGTTTTGGACGGACGAGCCGACCTCCACAAAGTCTTTGCTCGTTGGGTTGGGCTTCGAGTAAAACGTCCCTACCATCGGGGATTTGATGATTGCAATGTGCGGTCCATCGGTGCTGCTCTCGCTGGCAGATGCAGCAGGCGCGGACGTGACAGGTGTCGGCGCTGCAGTAGGTACAGCATGGGACGCAGCCACCATTGGACTAGTCATAATTGTTTGACCGTGCCCGGCGCCACACAATCGGATCCGCTGGTTTTCTTGGCGAAGGTCGATTTCGCCTAGTTCGTGCTCTTTCATCAATTCGATCAGTTTTCTGATCCGGTCAATGTCAAACACGTCGTCCGGTTTTTTGTTCGATTCCGCCATTTCGCGGCCTTTCACAGATGCGATGGAATACCTATCAGTCAGGCTTTGGACCTCGTTTTATACACGCCCAACCTCAATTCGCCAAGAACGTTACACAGCTGTAATCTCGGTTTCAGACGTAACCGTTTCATGTCCGGTCCGAAGCAGTGGCTCGAGGCCAGGTACCACTGGTTTACTCAATCGATTGCAACCGGATCACCGGACTGTCAGGGGTGGTACGCGGCGATGTTTCCAGACGGGGTGTCACTGCAGGATGGGGTATTGCCGTCGGATTTCCTGAGCAGATCCGCAAAGGCGTGCCGGAAGGATCGGTTTGCACTGCAGCATGAGACGCAGGCAAACCCTCCATTGGCCCGTGAGGGTGGGATGAGGGGGCGGAGCCCGCTGGGACTGGATTATTGGTGATAGGTACGCATCGCTTGCGCAATGAAGTCGCTGCGTCTTCCGGGGTTACCGTATTGATGAAGCAATCGGAGCCCCATTCGAAACCAGCCACCTTGCACATTCGCGGGATGATTTTCAGCCGCCAGTGGAATGACTCGGCGCTCTGGGATTCGAAGGAACAGGATTGGATGACGTAATTGTATGCCGCGCGAGGGTTCTCCGATTCGAGGGCTCTGAGCACGAGTTGCGTCATGCGGGAAAGATCCTGGATTTCGTCATCGCTGCACGTTTCATACATGCTTCGATGACGCCGTGGCAGAATCGATACGCTGTATGGGAATCGGGATGCAAACGGACAGATCGCGACGAAATGCTCCGATTCGCACACGACCCGTTGGCCAAATCGGAGCTCCTGTTCGAGTACATCGCAAACGTAGCAGCGCTGATGCGATCGATGGTATTGGGCCATCCGGCTTTCGATCCGCTGAATGTCATTGGGGACAAAATCGGTGCAGATCAACTGGCTATGGGAGTGGATCAATGACGCACCGGCGTCGGCGCCGTAGTTCTTGAAGACCACTGCATACCGCATGTTCGAGTGGGCTCGCCAGTGATTCAGTCGCTTTCGGTAAGCTTCGAATACCAGCGCTGCATGTTGCGGCGTCAATCCGGTGATGCTACTGATATGATCTGGAGACTCGATGATGACTTCATGAGCTCCTTGCGTTTGCCTTCGCTGGAATAGCTCCCTCGGCTTCCCTTGCTGTTCTTGATTTTGGAGGTCAGGCGTCCGTGAATCTCCTGAAGGGGCTTCCTCAAAAGGTACCGACACACTGACGGCGGGAAACTTGTTGGGAACGACTCGCACGAGCCAAGGTTTTTTTTGGATCCGATGCAGGTCGACCGCGCGGTTGCTGGTGGTTGCGTCGGCATCGGTCGTGGGCAAAACCAGCGTCGCCTCCGGAGTTTCGTCTTCGGACCCGCTACAAAATGGGCAATGGTTGCTCGAGTCATAGTCGCATCGCGGAGAACGATCGTAGTCGTCAGGCCTCATCAAACGATTGGGGGCGAAGATAACCCAGCGGTCGCTCAACCAGTCGTATCGCATCTCGTTCATCGATGAGCTACACCTTGTCACAGCTCATCGAGCAGAGACATTTTGCGTCTTGAGTTTCAGCATCCAGAGGAATCGAGACTGCAGCGCATTGGCCCCTGCAGCACGACGGGTACGATCATTAGCGGGTACGATCCAAGAGGTTGCTAACAAGATCGACCGGTCGACCTTGGAATCACCCCTAAAGCCGGCCTTCACATGCCGCCAGTTCTCGCGCCCGTGCGTAGGCGTTCAAATAACTGGAGGCACTTTTCGACCAAGACCAATCTTGGTCCATCCCGGCGAGGACAAGTTTACTCCAAACCTCTGGTGTTCGCGAATATGTTTCTAACGCTCTCGAGCAACAATTTTCCAAGGCGTCGACGTCGTATTGGTGGAACACAAATCCTGTCGCCGTACCCGCATCGATCGACTCTGTCGTCGCGTTGGTGACGGTGTCGATCAAGCCGCCAGTGGCGTGAACGACGGGAATCGACCCATACCGCAGGCTGTAAAGCTGGTTTAGGCCACATGGCTCGTATCGACTGGGCATCAGGAAGAGGTCGCAACCAGCCTCAATCTCATGCGCCAGCCCATCCGAAAACTCCAATCGGACCGCAACG
>VGZN01000542.1 GCA_016872635.1 Planctomycetota bacterium
ATCATCACGCATCGTTTCGGTAACGATGTACATCACATTCAATTTCGGATGTAGGGCTAAAAAAGAGGGGTTCTTCTGCTGCGCCACCAACTTAGGCTCCGCCATCGAACCATCTCGCTGAAGTCGGCTGGCGTAAACTCCTGGTCCGTAGCCTGCAATCCAAAAGACTTGTGCATGCAACGGTTCGCTATGGAACCAACCGGTAGCACAGAAGAGGGCAACGATCGCAACGGTACGCAGCAATGATTTCATGGTGATTCGCAATATCGAAATTTCGGGAACTACAGGAAAGGAATTTCAAGACGCATCGGGGCACAGCCTGCGCTAGACTCGGGGCTCAACCCAACCCAGAACCTCGTGCTTTTATACTCCTACGAGTATAGCCGTTTGCATGCACTGTCAGGCTCTCGAATCCCGCTTACGACGCACGATATTTTGGGTAACGGAATTTTTCGGTATCGGTTTCGAAGACCGATTCCGGCAAACGTAAGCCACGAAATCGGTATCTGCACTGGAGGAATTAGGTGCTATAGTTTCGGGAGTTATACTGGTGCATGCGTTGAATTGGAATAATTCGAATCAGCGCGGTCGCAACGCGCGCGAGTCGGTTCTCACACCGCTTAGCAAGCGGTAATATCTTTTCGAAGTGACATCTTTTTGAAATCGAGGGGCGGATGTGCGGAATCGCAGGTGGGGTTTGGTCAGCCGACGCACCTCAGATTTCGTCGGCAATTCCGAACGGGATTTCACCCGAAATTCTCCGTAAAATGACCGACGCGATCGCTCATCGTGGCCCGGATGATCAAGGCCACTGGTTTTCTCCTGCTCAAATCAAGCCCCAATGGGTAGAGCCGCAATCCACGATGAATGTGGCACTTGGTTTCCGTCGCCTCTCGATCATCGATCTGGATACGGGCAGGCAACCGATGGCCAACGAGGATGGGACAGTCCACGTTGTCTTTAACGGTGAAATCTACAACTATCGAGAACTGCGGCACCGGCTGGAAGGTTCGCACCATCGTTTTTCCACCCACAGCGATACGGAGACGATTGTCCATTTGTATGAGGATCTCGGCACCCAATGCTTCGAGCATTTCAACGGAATGTTTTCGATTGCTATCTGGGACTCGGTCCATGAACGATTGGTGTTGGCTCGAGATCGCCTCGGTAAGAAGCCGTTGTTTTATTGGCACCATGGAGGTCAGCTTTACTTCGCCAGCGAACTCAAGGCGCTCGTCCACGTTCCTGGCTTCCCCAGAGAGATCGACCCAGGAGCTATCGACTCCTATTTGACCTATCAATACATTCCTCACCCCAAAACCATCTACCGCGGTGTATCCAAACTAGAGCCTGGGCACTTTTTGGTTTTTGAAAAAGGACAAGTTCGGATCGAGAAATATTGGAACGTCGATTGGGCTCGCGAAGTCCCCACGACACTCTCGCAAGCCCAAGAGCGACTCAAGGAGCTGCTCGACGATGCTATTCGATTGCGACTCCGTAGCGATGTACCGCTCGGCGCTTTCCTCTCCGGAGGGATCGATTCGTCATTGCTCGTAGCGATCGCTCAGAAGCACTTGGGCGAACCGATTCGGACTTTTTCGATCGGTTTTTCCGAGGCCGATCATGACGAGACCAGGTACGCTCAAATGGTGGCGGATCGTGTAGGAACCCGCCATGAACGGTTCGAAGTACAACCCGATGCGCTCGCGATCATCGATCCATTGGTGCAGTACTACGATGAACCCTTCAGCGATTCCAGCGCTGTGCCGACATGGTACCTGTGTGAGATGACGAGACGGTCTGTCACTGTCGCTCTGAGCGGCGATGGAGGTGATGAACTCTTTGGTGGTTACGAGCGGTACCGGGCTCTTGAGCTAAGCGAACGCCTTCAGCGCTGGATACCCGTCAACTGGCTTCGAAACAATCCTCTGATCCAACGACTGCCGGACTCCACCGCACGTCGTTCCTTCCTGCGCCGCGTGCGACGTTTCTGCGAAGCCCTCGGGCAAAGTTCCCCCAATCGTTACATGAACTGGATCCAGATTTTCGGAGAAGCTAGCCGGTTGGATTTGTACGACGAATCCTTCATCGAGCGACTTCCCGACAACGATCCCGCTTCGTTCCTGCGCGATGCTTGGTTAGCCGCTAGCCAACGCAATGAATCATCGGAGAGCACTGCCAGCAGGAAACGGGCAGCCCGCGATCCGATGAGCTGTGCGATGGCATCGGACCTGCAAACCTACATCCCGTGCGATCTGATGACCAAAGTCGACATCGCTTCGATGGCACATTCGCTCGAAGCCCGACAACCAATGCTCGATTATCGACTCGTCGAATGGGCCGCGAGTCTACCCGTGCATCTCAAAATGCAACGTGGGCGCGGAAAAAAACTCCTCTACGATACCTATCGCGACCTCTTGCCCGACGCGATTTGGAACCGACCCAAAATGGGTTTTGGGGTCCCCATCGCGAAATGGTTTCGAACATCGCTTCGAGATCGCACATACGACGCTCTGCTGAGTGGCGATACCAAATGCCACGCATTCTTCCGCAAATCCGCTATTCGAAACTTGGTCGATCAACACATGAGTGGCCGAGCCAACCAAAGCTATCGCCTTTGGAATCTATTAATCCTCGAACTGTGGCTTCGCCGGTGGCCAACGGATATCTAATCGCTCGCCACGAAACTCATCCGACTCGATCATCCACGGGTGAGAAAACCCGTTCCATATCAAGATCGATTCCGGCCGGAACTGAGGATATCCCAGACATACCATTCCAAGTACAGCAGCAGTACCGGCAGAATAAAGATTGAAAACTGGGAAAGTGGGCCGATCAATGGTGCGTTCGGTAATGCCTCCCCAACAGCCTTAGCGAGCCCGAAGACCAAACCGGCATTGAGCACCAGCAAGCCCATGCTGACGAGGACCACCCATAAAATATAGGCGGAAAGCTTCCGTACGGCGCGAGCTTCGAGTTGCTTTTCAGTTTCCATCTCTTTGCTCATGGTTCGCTTATCAATTGCCTCGACCGCTCAACCCTATAGACTAAGATCCGTTTCTGTTCTTGGGTGTCACCCCTCCCACGAATGATCAGTCGTCCGAAAAATCCCCTTCGTACCCCAATCCCGTAACGCCGCTAATTCTACCTGCCAAAACACCGTACTGGTTCACGATCATAAAACACATCACTGGAAAAAAGATCCCTAAGAGCGCCGAGGTCCACGAAGGGGTCATCCGAGCGATCCCGAAAAGCACCAACAGCAGGACAAATACAAAAC
Source organism: Planctomycetota bacterium (assembly GCA_016872635.1). Classification (GTDB taxonomy): domain Bacteria; phylum Planctomycetota; class Planctomycetia; order Pirellulales; family Pirellulaceae; genus JBKCUI01. The sequence goes on from VGZN01000542.1 coordinate 3,281, forward strand.
CGGTTTGAAAATACATGGCTCCCCACGCATCCTGATTGGCCCCTATGGATTTGTATACCTCTTTCGAAAATGGCTGTGTCACAAATCCATTGCACATCATGCCCAGCAAGATAGGTGGTAGCAGGGCCCATATCGAAAGAAAAATAGCCGTCAGACCCACAAATGACGGTGCGCGTATCGACGTCAAAAAGCCCATCAACAAAAGTCCTGGTATCGCTGCAATCACAACAGCGACCAATAGCATCATCATCTCACCGGCGTACTCAGACCAACGTGAAAATGGCCACTCCTCCACCTTGCGTGCTCGATTTGCCGCCATCGGTATGATCGCCAACGACGTCATCCCGATGAGCGTCAGGATGGGAAGGCCGAGAACTGCGAACAAAAGCAATTTGAGCAACTGTATTTGGATCACGCCTATCTCTTGGTGTTCGACCAAATCCACCGCATAG
>VGZN01000543.1 GCA_016872635.1 Planctomycetota bacterium
AATACGGATTGTCGTGAACGCTTAATTAGTGAAGCCAATGCTGCCAATTTGCCAAAGTGAGTTACAATTGGAGTGGCGTCTCCTCAGTAGGATGTCAGAAGGATGATTGCAGTGCCGTGGGGAAGCAAGCGACGGGAGAATCGTCAGTGTCGAAGCTATTGAAGAGGCAGCTGGTCAACGCAAAAACAGTAGCTCTCGTGGTAGCGATGGTCGTGTTAGGCTATTTTGCTTGGCGGCAATTCGGCTTGAGCGACAGTGGTACAAGCAGCGAATTGGATGCCCTATTGCGTCCCTCCGCGAACGGATCGAGTGTTGGTGGAGTCACCAAGCCCAAACAAGATAGCAGCATCGACTATCAGCCGAGGCAAGTCATCGATTCTTCGGGATATGGTTGGGTACTATCTGCGGTAAAGCCGTGGCCGGCCGATTCGAGCTTGGAACAAATCGGTGCCCACTTCCGAAGTTCCATACGCGGGTCGTTAGCATCGTTGACGGAGTTCCTCAAGCAATCCAATCTCCCGCCAGATCAGATTGCATCGACGCGATTCTCTCGGTCCACCTTCTTGAACTACGAAGGGGATCCCATCGCAGCCTATGAGGATCTGTGCCAGGCACGGGAATGGGTTGAAAAGAACCCGCAGGTTGCTAGGGATTTTCTATACACCATCATCTATTTCCAAGGTATTACGGCAATGCGTCGCGGGGAAAATGAAAACTGCATCATGTGCCGTGGCGAAACCTCTTGCATACTTCCCATTTCGAAATCTGCAGTGCATACCAACCCCGAGGGGTCTCGATTGGCGATGCGTCATTTCACGGAATACCTGGATCGATTCCCAGAAGACGGGGACGCTCGATGGCTGCTCAATGTCGCTGCGATGACACTGGGTGAACATCCTCACGGCGTCGATCCCAAGTGGGTCATCGACATCGATGCTTACACGCAAACCAGCGATGGAATTGGCCGATTCCGCGATGTCGGTGAGGCGATCGGACTGAATCGACTGAACCAAGCGGGTGGTGCTATCATGGAAGATTTCGACAACGACGGGCGATTGGATATCGTGGTAACATCGTTCGATCCCACACAGATCATGGGTGTGTACTTCAATGATGGGACCGGAAAGTTTGTCGACAAGACCGCAGATGCCGGCGTAGCGAACCAACTGGGCGGGTTGAACTGCGTACAGACCGACTACAACAACGATGGGTTCAAAGACGTATTGATCGTCCGCGGCGCATGGCTCTCGCAGGCGCTTGCAATGCGACCAACACTATTGCGAAACAATGGCGATCGAACCTTTACCGACGTGACGATCGATGCAGGATTATCCGCTCCGATCAATTCAATATCGGCAACGTGGGCCGACTACGATAACGACGGTTGGCTCGATGTGTTTGTCTGCTGCGAACAGCAAAAGAATCGGCTGTACCGCAACCGTGGCGACGGGACCTTCGAAGAAGTTGCAACGGCGGCGGGGGTATCTGGTGGTGAAGGCTTCGCCTGCAAAGGTGCAAACTGGTTGGACTTTGACAATGATGGTTGGTCCGATTTGTTTTTAAACCATCTCTCGAATGTCGGTGCGCAGCTATTTAGAAACAAACATGACGGCACCTTTGAAAATGTGTCGACACGCATGAGGATCGGGAACCCACAGATGGGTTTTTCATGCTGGGCTTGGGATTTCAACAACGACGGATGGGAAGACATATTTGCTACGAATTATTCCCGATCGATGACCGATTGCGTGAAAGGGATGATCGGCAACGCGCCGTCGACCTCAAGCAGTTCGTTGTACATGAACCTCCAAGGGAACGGATTCCAAGATGTTACGAAGGAAATGGGACTGAACCATGTTTACATCACCATGGGTTCGAACTTTGCCGATTTCGACAATGATGGATGGCTCGACTTTTACTTGGGAACTGGGGACCCGCTGCTAGGTACATTGATCCCAAATCGGATGTTTCGCAACATGAAGTCACAGCGGTTCGCGGACATCACATCATCATCAGGGACGGGAAATCTACAGAAGGGTCACGGCGTGGCATGCGGCGATTGGGATCGCAATGGAGCGATCGATTTGTTTATCGAGATGGGTGGAGCGGTGAACGGAGACAAGTACCACAACATCATGTTTCAAAATCCAGGGAACACGAATGCTCGGATCAATCTCAAGCTAACTGGCGTCAAAACCAATAAAGCCGCCATTGGGGCACGATTGAAGATTGAAACCGATTCTACGGAATGTCCTGTGATCTATCGCCATATCGCATCTGGAAGTAGTTTTGGAGCAAACCCGCTTGAGGCAACGATTGGTTTAGGGGCGTCGACTCGAATCCGTTCGGTCGAGGTTCAGTGGCCAACCAGTCAGACCACGCAAACGTTTCAGGGATTGGAGTTAAATCGATCATATGAATTGATCGAGTTCGACGAGAAAGCCCATGAATGGCCGATCGAACGCGTTGTCTTGCCGGAGATCCCTAGTCGGTAATGCACGAGGTAGCTCCCGAGTCAGCAATGCACGAGGTAGCTCCCGAGTCAGCAATGCACGAAGCAATACGTACGCAGATTTAAGCTGATGGGAAAGATTGATTCCCTGCTACGGATTGGTTCCCTGCTAATCCCGGCTAAAGCGGGTCACAACGTGCGTACTTACCCGGTGACGATATCGAGTATGGGCTTCCCTGTCGAAATCCGATGTGGCCGGTTTTCGCGATCGAGCAATGTATCGTCGGGCGAGATTCCCATCTGATGCAAGATTGTCGCTGCGTAGTCTTGAGGCGAGACCGGATTTCGGCTCGGGTACGCTGCGTGCCGATCGCTTTCGCCGTATACCATACCTTTGGCAATGCCACCGCCAGCCAAGATCCCGCTGTAGCAGTAGGGCCAATGTTCACGACCTGCATTGGCGGCCGTGATCTGAGGCTTCCTTCCGAACTCGCCGACCCATGCCACGATCGTATCGTCCAGCATCCCTCGGGCTTCGAGATCCTCAATCAACGCGGAAAGGGCTGCATCGGCAGGAGGGATCAAGTCGTTCTTCAATCGCTTGAAATTATTCCCGTGGGTATCCCAGAAATTTTGACCATCGTTGTGCCAGTTCACCGAAACAAGGGACACGCCGTGCTCGATCAATCGACGGGCCATCAAGACACATTGGCCATGGATGTTTCGCCCGTATCGCTCTCTTGTCTCCGAGGACTCTTGGCCTAGATCAAAAGCTTGTTTGACCTTGGTACTAGACAGCATTTCAAAGGCTTGCATCTGCTGATGGTTCAAAGCCCCTATCTCGGCAGCCCCTTGAAAGGATCGCCGCTGTGATTCTAGAACCTTCAATAATTCCGATCGCGACTCCAATCGATCGAGCGTCATATCAGCCGGGAGTGAAAATGCTTGCGGCTTCCATTCTGGATGATTCAAATCCCCGTGGAGGAGAGCACCGCTGAAGGACGAGCCAAGCCACCCTCCGTGCTGACCTGGAGCTTCGCCGCCAGGTGCCGCTGGATGAAATGCTTTCCAAGGCATCGCCACAAACGAAGGAATACCGTCGGTATTCGGATGCAGCTTGGTCAACAAACTACCTAAATGAGGTGAGTCCTTTTCACTGGGTGGCGCTGCATCGCTCTTCAGCACGGGGGCTGGATTGCCAGTCAGCGTTGCATGGCCGCTCGATAAATGAGCCGGATCGTCATGCGACAACGATCGCAGGATCGTCAAGCGGTCCGTTA
>VGZN01000544.1 GCA_016872635.1 Planctomycetota bacterium
TTAGGCCGAGCTGGTCCAGCACCGACTGAGCATCGATGCGGATAAGTGGCGCATCTTCCACCCACGCTTCATTGGCCATGACGCTCATCAGCCACTGCGCTGAGGTAACCTGTTTACCGGTCGTCTGGCCGCCATCGTAACTGTGACCTTCCTGCGTGAGTGCATAAGGTTTGTTCGATAACGCCTTCAGGATCTGCGCACCGACGCTCGACAGCGGCTTGATCCGGCCCTCGTGCTGCACAGGCAAGGTTCCGATGCGGTACCAATCGATTTTGTCCGAAGTGACAGAAGGCGTGCGAGCTTTGGATAGCACATAACCACCGACCCCGATCACCGGAACGAGCAATGCGGCCCACAGCATGGGCTGCTGCACGGGCAACGCAAACGCGTTGCGATCGTATCGCGATGCGAAACGGGTCAGCGTAATGCTAAAGTGAGCCAGCATTCCTAAACCGACCAACACACAGGAAACGTACGGAATCAACCAACCTGCGTTGGTAACCACTTGCAAAACGGTTTGCTCAACTCCGAGTGGAGATTGCTGCGCACTGGTGTACTGGGACTGATAGTACGTTTCTCCACGGAAACGCATCGGACTGTTCATCCAAATACGACCTTCCTGAAGGGTCGCTCCGGAGTCATCCACAATTCGAACATAGGAGGAATAGTCCTTTGGAATTGCCGTCCCCGTGTACTGTTCGAGAACCACATCCTTGAGTTCAAATGCAAACGGCTTGAGGTTCCGACGAAACCGCAGAGCGAGGTCAAAATGCCGTCCGTCAGAGTCCACATGATTCACGATTGCCTTCGGGCGAACGGTGGGGTCGTTCAAGAACTGGCTCACCGCGAATCTGCCGAGTTCTTTCGAAGTAGCTTTCTCGCGGATCGAAAGGTAGGCGGTGGCGAAATTCATCTCGCTCTTCGCTCCCCCTGACTTCGGAACAGGAACGAACGCAATCTCCGGTGGAACCCCTTGAAGATCGGCGGCTTCCTGCTGCAGCTTGGGATCCGAGCGGCGCGAAACCATATCGGAGTTAACCATCCACTTCTCAACGCGTATCTCGAAGGGAAGCGATGCATCGGTCAACCACGTGTTCTTGTCTGCGGAACGCTCCAGGAGCGGATGATCAAACGCAACCACATGGTCCTTTTCAGGACTTGATGTATCCGTCACCGCCAGTTCAACAATGTCGGTTTGCACCGCCGCACTGGTTCGCTGGCCTTCATACAGACTGATTCGCTCTTCAGTCTGTCGGTCCCCGAACACGAACTGCCCAACCATCAAAAGGCCCACGCCAAGGTGAATCAGAACGTTCCCTCCACGAGCACCGAAGAGCAAAATCAATCCCGCGAGCATCACCAAGCTAACGATACCGCTTTTGGCCAGTTGCCACACAATCCGCAATCCGGGATCGGGAATTCGATACGCATCTCCCGTAGCGGTAACAAAGAGGGATACCCCCAACAAGATCGCGAAGAAGGTCCATAGGGTCGCTTTTAAAATCGAAAACTGCGGTGCCCAGCGAGCCCCCCACACTCCCAATCCGATCACCGAGAGCCACAACGTCACTAAGCACCCGTACCAGATAGAGTCATAGCTGAACGGCGGTTCGCCTTGTAGTCCATCCCCGAGGTGTGCCCCAAAGACGATCAACGCTACCAACACAAATCCGATCGTCGTCAACGCCATACCGGCCGCGAAACGCCCTCCCCGAGCAGTCATGTGGAATCGGGTCATTTTGGCCGCAACCAAATTGATGAGCAAAATCAAGCCGATCATCGCACCCCCTGGCATGGCAAATCGACCAGGGACTTTATCGGCATGGTTCCAGATGGTTTGCGGAACGAACACATCAAAAGGAACCACCGCGATCCAACTATTAAAGTATTCCTTCTTCACATCGACGATCGTCTCTTCGTCTTGTGCCAGCGTACCGACGAACAAGATGACCACCCCTAGCAAGAACATCGCGCAGGTGATCTTCAACGAGCCGGCATACTTAAGAACCGTCCAAATTGCTGACTGAATGTCTGATACAGCCGCATCGACGGCCTTGGGCAATGACGAATCAGGAAAGGATGCAGTAGCCATAGGATTCGAGTTCTATTTCGAGAGCTTATTTATTTTAAGGAAAGAGATTTCACGAACGGAACCAATTTGTCGCGCTGCGATGCGACAAAGCGATTGTCGCCCCGAAGCTTGACGAACAAATGAAGTTCTGGTTGTTCGCTGGGAATCGATACTACCAACAGCGCCGGAGAATCACCATTCTCTCCATCGCGAATCGTGTAGAGAACCGCTTCTTTATCACCAGACAACGCGATTTTTTCAGCACCGGAAATCGATGCTTCCGCGAGGAGCTTTAATTTGTCTTGATCTCCCTCGCGCGTGATCTGTTGGAACCACATCATGGAGTTGGCGAGCGGATTGTCGACGGCCATTGAGACGGTGACCTCTCCCGTTCCTTCCGATCCCTCGACGGCAAATGTCGCTAATCGGAACGGAGCCCCAGGAGCTAACTTCCAACCCTCGGGCGTTTCATACTTCAATTCAGGTCGCGTCGATCCTTCGGCGGAGACGTTGCTTCCCCCGGCACCGGAGGCTTGAGTTTTGCCCGCCTCGGGCTGCTGAGCATCCGGTTTGACCTCAGGCATCGGTTGGGGTTTCTCTGAAGTTGCAGCACCGCTAGGAGGGAACGGACGAGAACCACCCATCGCGCCCGACCCCGTACCTGTTGCATCGAAGATAAACCCCGGAAGCAGCGATCCTTGGCGGTTCACGGATACCAATTCATTCGCTAGCGATTCGGAGCTCAACTCAGGTAGCTGCAACTGGCCACGCCATCGGTTGATGTTGCTCAATAAGTAGCCAGGCCAATCGCTGGCCGGTGGCATTCCCAGTAAGGTTACGGTAAACTTAATGCTGCCAGTCGACTCCGGCGAAACAAACTCCGCCATAGCGATATCATTCCGGGGATTCATCACCCAACCGTCGGGGAAATTCCTTTCTGGTTTACCCGTAGACTCATTGATCGCAAACTTGGAAACGATCTCATGAAAATCTCCCATGAGCAGCTCGAGCCGCTCCGGCGAATCGGTGGCTTTGATGAAGTAGCATCCTGATTCCATCGGAATCACAGCGCCCAAGATGCGTCGTTTACCGGATACTGTCGCGGGAGCTGAATTTCCCCCTTTAGCCGTACCAGCACCCCCAACCACTGCCCTGCTTCCAGCAAGCGGCCCGGAGACGAAATCTGTGTCTGATTTGGGAGCGTCGTAGACACGAACCGCTACGGAGGGCTCGCAACCCGCGACCCAAGCTAGCCCGACAACGAGAAAACAGGTGGAACAAAAACGCAATTGTGTAGGAGAGATCAAAGCCAGTGAAATCCGGAGGGAAGTGTGCATGGAATGGGCGACGACTGAGTCGGTACCGATCGACCCAAACCCTGAATCGAAGTACTGCACAATCATAGACTTACGCAGGATTCGAGGATAGCCATTCCCTGGTGCTGTGCGGGAACGACGGCCGAATTTGCAGGGGTAGGAGGGGGGTTAGGCGGGAAGTGCGGGCAAAGGTATCGGACTCCGCGAAGCCCACTGCTCGATGGAATACCGCAATCGGCCCTGCCTCGACAACATTCTCTCGCCAGTCAAATGAAGGCAAACCAGTCAAATGAAGGCAAATAGGTCCGAAACAGGCGATACTAAGGACTTAGCAGCCAATC
>VGZN01000545.1 GCA_016872635.1 Planctomycetota bacterium
AAGAGTGCATCTCCAAGATTTGCAGCATCGCCTCCGGCACCACCCAATGCATTCCGTGCTGCGTCACGTATGCGATTGCGAGGGGATAAAGGATTGGGTTCACCTGGTTTAGCTCCAGGCACGATGTACTCGATATACCCCAAATGCATTTCGTCGAAGGTTTGTGGCCCCCATCGTACTTCTTTGGTTGGATCTGGATTCGCTGGGTTCGCGGAGCTGTTGTCGTACCAAGCGGTATACTGCAACGCGTCACCTGCTTTGACACTCAATGGCTCCGCGTAACGATAGAGTAGCTGCCAATTGAAATCGTAGTGTGGCACATCCAGAAGCGTCTGCGTCGTACCCCCTGAAGTCAACTCATAACGAGCCGACTTGCCCCGCACATGCATGTGCGGAAGAAATGCGAGGATCTGTACATCCACCGGGATACTCTTAATGCTCCCCGCCACGGGATGATTGTTCGCTCCAGCTGGTATTCGGAATCCCATGTTCGCTACGCTCGCAACTCGCACTTCATGCTCTGGCTCTGCCTTTGCATAAATCAATCCAATACGGGTGCTATCCTCCGTCGCTGTTCCAGTAGGAGTGTAATGCATCTGGAATCGCAATTTGGCTCCTTTGGGGATCCGTCTTGCATACCCTTCCGGGTAAACCAACTTGCTGTTTCCTGGTACATAGACTCCCCAATAGCCCCCCCGCTCATCCGCCGCATCGTCGCGAGGTCCATCTTCATCATTGCTCCCCTGCACAAACACCAGGACGTGATGAACAACGTTCAAGTTACCGGGACGTATTTCGATCGCTTGCACCCAGTGGTCTTGCTCTAAGTGCGTGTCGACGGTGATGTTTTGATAAGGCATCGTGCCGGTAGCTTTAATCTTCATCGGCTGATCGAATTCAAAAACTGCATCCGGTTTTCCAATGGTCCAGCCATCGGCAAAAACCCTAGGAGCGGGCGAATCCTGCGGGTCCCCGGCAGGCATCTTATTGTCCAGCCAAGCGATCAACTGCCGCTTCTCCGACGCCGAAAGCGAGCGATCATTGATCCACGGAGAGGCATGCGATGCGTGAGAATCCTTCATCGGAGCTGCAAACCACGGCGGCATGATACCTCGATCGACAACTTGACGGATCATCGCCGCATGCGCCACTGCATCATCGTACGTGTCCAATCGGAATGGGCCAACTCCACCATCGCGATGGCATTCGACACAATGCCGCTGTATCAAACGAGCAACTTGATTGTGGTAAGTCACATCGGATTCAGGTGTTGAAGTAGATCGGATATCAAGAGCGCAGCCTGGTGCTGCGGTCGCGGACACCAAGACAGACCGATGATCGAGTCCCGATCGCAAGGCATCCCGTAGGTACGCATGGCGAGGCGTGTCGATCGTGTAACCGAACCCATACTGATCATCGATCGCTCCACGGTAGATCACTGTATATGATCGATCCAGCAAAAACACATCGGTAGTGCTCATCGCGGATAGATGCGATGCGAATCTCCCATCCGAATCCAATGCATATTCGATCGGCGACGCGAATTTTGAAGCGGCGACCTTCATCTCTTCCGGTTTGTCGCTAGCCACACAATTCACAAGAACAAATCGTACACCGCGGGGTGCAAAGTCTCGATGTAAATCCACAAGTGTCGGCAAGTACTTTTTACTAATGGGGCAACTCGTGCTGGTGAACGCGATCACCGTCAAGTCGCTGGGATTATCCGAATGGATCCTGCGTAAATCGCCATCGATATCGTTAAACTCGAAATTTCGTACCAATTGACCTACGCTGTGATCTCCGGGAACTATCAACGCAGGACCTTGACGGATAGGCGACTGGCTGGGAATGGACGGCCCCTTCGCGACAAAACTGTCCTTGGCAGCATCCTCAGAACTGTCCGCACCCAACAGTCTGCCTAAACCATCCCTGACTCGACCCCGAAATGCGGCTTTTGTTGCCTCATCTCTGGTGATCACGCCATCAGCATTCTGATCGAACAATTTAAAGATGGCGGGATTCCGCAATTCATCCTTCGTGACCTGGCCATCGCTATCGCGATCCAGTTGATCGAATCGGTTCTCCAAGTCTTGCTGGGCATGGACGCAATGAGCATGAAAGCCAATCCCGATAAAAGCGATCGGTGCTATCAAAAGCCGGGCATGAAAATTCCGTATCATGATCTTAATGGAAAGTACAGCGGTTTAGGGTGTGTCAGCCAACCAATGAGGATGCCACCGAGTCGCTCTAGTTTACAAGTTTCGAATGGCCTCGAACAACATCAAAATACGGTTTCCGGTATCCGCATGCAATTGACGACACGAGGTCCACCAAACACACTGGGACTGAGTTTTTTTGTATTTACCATGCACATTGCCTCTATTCTACCTATGAAAATCCACACCGTCCTAAGTCGCCTCACGTTTGCATTTTTTTTGACAGCGGTGACGTTTAGCTCTCGAGCGCGATCGCAAGAGCCAACTCCTGCCCTAGCGGGTGAGACTCCAAAATCCATCGCGGAACGGGTAGATTCGGGTTTGGTGAATGCTCTCAAATTCCGAAGCATCGGGCCCGCGTTTATGGCTGGAAGAATCGCTGACATCGCTGTTGACCCGAAAGCCCCAAATACTTGGTACGTCGCTGTGGGGTCGGGAAACCTTTGGAAGACAACCAACGCTGGCACGACGTTTTCACCTATTTTTGATGACAAGCCTGCTTATTCGATCGGATGCGTCACTATCGATCCGCAGCTTAGCGACACTATTTGGGTTGGAAGTGGCGAAAATGTCGGGGGCCGCCATGTTGGCTTCGGCGATGGGGTTTACCGAAGCAAAGACGGTGGCCGTTCCTTTGAGCATGTAGGACTCAAGCAATCCGATCATATCAGTAAAATCGCCATTGACCCAAGAAACTCGAATGTCGTTTTTGTCGCTTCGCAAGGACCATTATGGTCCTCGGGTGGCGAACGCGGTCTGTTCAAATCGTCCGATGGAGGGAACACCTGGAAAAATGTATTGAGCAAAGGACCTTACACAGGGGTTACCGATGTCGTGATCGATACAAAAGACCCCGACATCATGTTCGCGGCAACACACCAACGCCATCGCACTGTATGGGCGCTGTTAAATACGGGGCCGGAATCGGCGGTCTACAAATCGACCGACGGCGGTGAAACATGGCGTGAACTCAACCAAGGGCTACCGGGAGGAGACAAAGGCAAAATCGCGCTAGGTATCTCACCTCAACAAAGCAATGTTGTTTATGCAAGCATCGAGCTCCCGAACCGCAAAGGAGGTTTTTATCGAAGTGAGAATTACGGGGAATCCTTCGAAAAACAGAGCGACTTCATCTCCGGTGGAACCGGCCCACACTACTACCAAGAAATCTATCTCGATCCTCATCGATTCGATGTCATCTACCATGCCAACGACACGTTGGTTCGAAGCCTGGACGGCGGCCGCACGTTTCGTCCCATCGAAGGGCGGACCAAGCATGTCGATAACCACGCAGTCGTCTTTCATCCCACCGATCCCAACTATTTACTCGTAGGATGCGATGGTGGAGTGTATCAATCCAATGACTCCGGAAAATCGTACCGATTCTTTCCCAATTTACCGGTGACCCAGTTCTACAAAGTGGATGTCGATTACGATATCCCGTTTTACCACGTCGTCGGAGGTACCCAAGATAATTTTACCCAATATGGTCCGACAGCCACTCGCTTT
>VGZN01000546.1 GCA_016872635.1 Planctomycetota bacterium
TTACTTCATCCGCTTCGATTCGGATCAAGCTACATTGCACGCGGTTGAGGTCTCGAACCCAATGCTCCATCGCAACCTCTTCGAGTGCGGGAAACATTTTCCGAGCTTCCGGCATGCACCAATCCCAAAATGCACGTGATAAACCGACCATATTTTCCCAAAGCCGCGACTGGGATTCATGTACCCCAAGGGATGCAGCTGTTGCAACAGGCGTACCGTACCAATCCGGTTCGAGGCCTTGCTCGTACAGCCCGTGCCCAGCCTCATGCAGAACCCCATACAATCCAGTCGAAAAACTGCTGTTGCTGTACCGAGTGAGTATCCGATGGTCATGTGGACCGAGAGTCGTGCAAAAGGGATGAACCGTTTCATCGAGTCGTCCTCGTTCAAAATCGAATCCTATCCTTTCGGCAACCCAACGAGAGAACTTGCGTTGAGCATCAACATCAAACATACCTTCCACCGAAGACGGACCGGTATGCTGCGCGGACTCTTGGGCTTTTCTTACCCACGGAATTAAAGCGTCTCTTAGCTTGTCGAACACCGATGCGACATCTCTACTTTTGGCACCTTCCTCATATTGATCGAGTAGTGCATCGTATAGAGGCTCTCCGTCCGTTGCGAGCAACGATGCCTCTTCTCGCCTCAAGGAGATGATTTCTTCGAGGGCAGGTTGGAACGCAGAAAAATCATTATCACGCTTTGCCTTGACCCATATCTGCTGACCGAGACTGGTCGCTTTCGCCAACTGCTTGACCAAGGCTTCAGGCAATCGCACATTCTTGTCGAAATCCCGTCGCACGCATCGAATCAATGCGCCTATGGAGCTATTGGGATTTGCACTTAGGTCGCTTGATGACAATTCCTCAAGCCATTCACCGAGGCGAGGATCCGTCTTTCGTTGGTGCACAAAACCGCTCAGGAGCATCAGTTGCTCGGAACGGAAATCGCCCGCTCGATCGGGCATCCCGGTATGCTCATCCCACTCGAGCAGTGCCATGGTACTTTCGAGCAAGGCGGTTTCACGCAGATGCGTGCGCATCACGGCGAGCGTTTTCTCAACTGGCTTCATCGTTCGACTCCCATCGGAAGATTGCAGAACTTTTGAGGATGAGCAACACGCCTACGCTTTGCGTCGGTCGGTCATTTCATGAACCATATCGACGAGCGCGATCACATGATCGACCGGTGTCCCAGGGAGGATACCGTGCCCTAGGTTGAAGATATGACCGGGTCGCCCTGCGGCTTGGGCCAATACATACTGAGCATGTTCTCGGATGGCTTCAATATTCGAGAAAAGCACCGTGGGGTCCAAGTTTCCTTGGACAGCGCGATCGGACCCTACCATGTCCCACCCCACATCCAGCGGAACACGCCAATCCAAACCAACGACGGTTCTAGCATCCCCTCGAAGCGACGATACCAGCATGGGGTTTCCAGTAGCGAAATTGATCACAGGAACATTAGGGATAATCGACTCGAGCAAACGATGCATGTGAGGCAGGATATGAATTCGGTAATCATTGGGTGATAAACATCCAGCCCAAGAATCAAAAAGTTGTACGACTTGCGCGCCCGCTACGATTTGCGAATTTAGATACATCGAAATCGATTCGACCAATTTATCCATCAAGATCTTCCATGCTTCAGGATCGCTGTACATGAGCGATTTGGTATGCACATAATTTCGAGACGAACCACCTTCGATCATATAACTGGCTAGCGTGAAGGGGGATCCTGCGAACCCGATGACAGGGATCCTATCTGGCAAAGCGGCTCGCGTTTGCCGGACGGTTTCAGGGACAAAGGAAAGAGCGTCCATATTGCTCAGCACTTGAACTCGATCCAAATCGCTCGTTTGCCTTAGAGGATTGTGGATCACCGGACCATCGCCTTGGGTGAACTCCAATTGGAAGCCCATCGGTTCGAGGATCGGCAACAAATCGGAGAAAATAATGGCTGCATCCACACCTAGTTTCTCGACCGCAGTCACCATCACTTCGGCGCATAGTGTCGGGTTTTTGCAAAGCTCCAAGAATGACACCTTGTCCCGAACCGCTCGGTACTCGGCCATGTACCGTCCGGCCTGTCGCATCAACCATATAGGCGTCACGTCACTGGGCTGACGATAGCACGCTTGCATGAAGGGACTATTAGAAAGAGAAGCGCCTAATCGATCGAGTTTCTGGGGGCCGGGATTCGGATCGGGAATAGAAGCGTTGTTCATGGAGAAACTCGATATCGCAAATCGCTTTGCTTTAAGGATACGGTAGCACTTTTCCGCGGCAGCTTGAACCAGATGCCCCATTTTGTTCGGAGTTGCCTCAATATCGACGGGTAAATTCAAATGCTGCAGCATTTCTGTGGTAGTCGGGCCAATCGATGCAACAACCATTCGATTTAGTGAAGATCGGAGCTGCTCCTCGCATCCGAGTTCCTTTGCCATGCGCAGCATGTTGACGGCTTGGTGAGCGCTCGTGAACAGGAGTAGATCCCGCTCACCGTTGCACATTGCCTCGATATTCTGACGCAGGGGAACCGTATCCTCTGGAAAATCCCATTGATAGACACGTACGTTGACAACACGAGCCCCTCGCGCTTCGAGACCAGCGATCAACGAATGATTGGTGACGCCATACTCTTGCAAACCCACGGTCATATTTGCAACCGGAACTTGCTGATCGATCAACTGCAACACCTCGCGCCACGTGTTCGGCTCTGGCGCGCGAAAAGTAGGTTGCAATCCGACTTCGCGCATCGCGACGACGGGCTTAGGTCCCCGCGCGATGGTAACGATATCGGATAGTGAGTCGAGCAACCGTTGCTTGTCGACGTGCTTCTCGACAGAAGTAAGGAAGTGCTTGAACCCGACTCCCGTTAAAAAGATGACTGCGCCGACTTCGCCAGTCATCACCCGGTATGCGAAATCGATGACATCCTTGTTTCGTTCGATGGGCATCTCACGCATCGAAGGACTCACGAAAGCGGTCCCACCAAACTTTTCGATCATCCTCGAAAACTCATCGCGGCGTCGGCTTTCGAGCGCCGCAACTCGCAAGCCATCAAACGACGGCCCAGCCTTCGCGGAAGCTCCTGGTGTCGGATCGCTTGGCGGATTGGAATCGGGCTCGCGGTTTGGGTCAGGCATAGCTATTCAATTTCGGTCTTGTTGCTCGAGGATATGGTTGATCGAATAGTTGATCGCGGGAAAGTTGATCGTGGGATAAACGAGTAGGGATATTGCGCGGAGATCGCTTTATTCGTGCTACGTTCTCGAAGCCAGTCGCTCGAGGACTTTGGCCAATGCATGGATACCTTCGGCACCATCTCCCCGCGCTTGCGCCGACCGCCAAAGCTGTGTCACCAACGCGGCACCTGGAAGGGCGACGTGCGCGGATTCAGCCGCTTCAGCTACCAATCGCATGTCTTTCTGCTGAGTATCTACCATGAACCCAGGCGCCCAATCGCTGCTGCAAATCTTAGGCCCTAACGTCTGTAACGCCCAACTTGTGGCGGCACCGCCCGCCAGCGCCTGGACGAGAATCGCAGGATCGATATCCAGCCCCTTGGCCAACGTCATCGCTTCGCACACCCCTAACAAGTTCATGGCACCCATGATTTGATTGCAAAGCTTGACGCCTTGGCCGGCACCTAGCGGACCGCAATGCGTAATGTTCTTACCCATTGCCTGAAAGACCGATCG
>VGZN01000547.1 GCA_016872635.1 Planctomycetota bacterium
GTTTCGATGAAGTCTCAGATTCCTTCGTCGTGGCCGTCGGCCGCTCGTTTGCACTCGATACCTGCACGACAAGTAGAATCAAAAAACATCCGGGGATAAACGCAGCGAAAAGGTTTGGCTTCATAGATAATTATTAGTTAGTACGTCTTCCACGAATCTCAGAATGTGAGTGTTGCATCGCAAACCTACAACGATCGATGCCAATTCTTCTCTCTTATCGGGGGTTCTGAGCTGATTCTAATTGTGTCATCGCTTCAGCTAAACCCACGCCGACCCCTCCGAGGATTTTGGCAGAACCCAGGTAATGGAACTCGAGATTGGAAATGCCTCTCTCGATGACCAATCGTTCGCGGTCAGTAAGCCCCTCGCGGCGCATTTTCTCGATCAAGGCCTTTTCATCAGCACCGGAGAGCTTGCGTTCCTGCGCAATACTCTTCGCCTTCTGATCGATCTGGCTTTCTTTCGACTTGGCAAGGGAAAGTTCGCGATCCCAATACTTTTCGGCAAACACGGTCGCGACGTTTCCCTGGAACTCGGGCAATTGAGCAGGAGCAGCCATCGCAGCTCGGAAATTATCGTGTGTGCTTTTGTAACGCTGCTGATCAGGACCATAATCCGCAGTGGGACCTCCCACTCCAAGAACACCGATGACGAATGGCATTTCCGGAGCATTCAGATCTTTACGTACATCTCGGATGAAGTGGGCCAATGCAATGCTGTAGGCATCGTACCCACCTGGCTTGTCACGATTGGGGTAAGTACCAGAATCCACCATGTCGTTCCAACCTTGGAACCAAGCAAAACCGGCGATTCGATAGCCTTGGGATTCGTCGTAATCTGGAACGATACGCCGGATATCCCTCAGCACAAACTGGACATGCTCGATCATCTCCCGATAACACTTGCCTGTCTCACGCTCTTTTTCAGCACGGATCCCGGCGAGATCCTTCCCCTGCTTTTGTATGTTGCTCAACTGGGTTTCGCTAAAAACATAAGGACCAGCGCTCGGCGGTCGAAAATCGGTGTGTAGGCTTTTCCCTCCCCAGGATGTCTTGATGATCAGAATGGGGGCATTCGTGAATTTTTGCATGTAGAGCCCAAAGGTAAACTCAGGGCCGATTTTGTCAGTGGAGGCACCATAACCAGCGGTCAGCTTTCCCGTTTGTTCTGAATCCGAACATCCAATCGACGATATCCAGACTCGCTCGCAGACCTTTGGTTTACCGTCCGGGCCGAGCATCTCCTGGAGCATCGACTTTGTTGCAGGGTCCATCCCGATGTGTTCAAAGGTGCTGATCTTCGCGTGGCCTTGCATGTTGGACTGACCAGCGAGAATATACACTTGGAGTGGTTTACGAGACTCGGAGGGGGGGGCGTCGACGGCTATGGAGGCATCGGTTGCAGTGCAGTGCAAAACAAAGCACATCGCAAGTGCAAAAACCGGTCGTAACGATGATCTGTGAGTTGCTGGCGTCTTCATCGCAATCTATCTGTTGTTTGGCTTTTTGAGATTTCGGTCGCGAACGAGGCGAGACAATTCCTGGAGGAAGGAGCGGTGGCCGTTTTCGTCGACAAACTAATCCATGGTTCCGATCACGGTGCTACCAGGTACCCGTTTTACCAGAAGTCCGCGACCTTCGCTTCGGCGTACGAGCAACTTGTGCGAGCGGTGATAACGCCGTTTTGATGCAAGCTGATTTCGCATTGGCTCAGCGCCCTGCGTGGAAGCGAGTGGGTATCAGTGCGAATTTCGTTAGACTCACCATCGAAGAACCATTTAGGCAGTCAAAGATGGTCAAACGAAATGCGTCTGGAGAAATCGTTTACACTAACGGTATTGCAGAGCTTGTCGACGCAAATCTTATTGGATTTTCTCAGATTGCGTATCGCGAATACATTCCGCCCGCACCCCCAGTTGTTCCTGAGCCAGGTTCTATTGCTGTGTTTGGTGGATTGATGGCGGTGGGTGGTTGGATGCGGCGGCGTCGACGCAGTGCTGCTCGATGATGCAAGTCGGTTAATTGCCTGCCGCGTTAAACTCTTCGAACTTCATGTTCCGATACCATGCCTCGCTGCCATGGTCGGTGAGCATGATGCGGCCTTTGGGATTCTTGCTGAAATTCTCGACGTCGTTGAACTTGCTGATTGCAACACGACGTTCCCACTCGGCGTCACCCACCGTAGCCTCCACGATCTTTACTCCGTTGAGCCAATGCTCGATCCGATTGTCTTTCACCACGATCTTCGCCGCATTCCATTCGCCCGCCGGATGGGCCTTGGTCCCCCGAATCGGTTCGTAGAGATCATAGATCGAACCTGTTTGTGTGTTCTCCGGAGCGGTACCGCTGGGATCGTCATAGATTTGGTACTCACAACCCAACGTCCGATCGCCGTAGGTTCGGATGCGGTACTTAAGGCCGCTGTTGCCCCCAGGAGCTATCTTCCAATCGAAGCTGAGTTCAAAGTCGCCGAACTCTCGGCGTGTAACGATGTGTCCCGATCGGAACAAGGTTTTGCGAAGCCGGATGACGCCTGCCTTCGCTTCCCAACCCGAGGGGGCGGGGTTGCCATCGATGGTCATCCAACCGGCTAGCGATTCCCCTGCCCAGATCGATGGGTCGCTGGTTTCGGGTGGTTCGGATGCATGGGATGTTCGAGTGCATTGGACGAAAGTCCATGCGCTGGCCGATGCCAGGAATGCGCGGCGCATTGGGGGATCAGTACGGTGGGGATGCATGATGAGACGGTCGAGGATTGGGTGCGAGGATCGCTGGTACTGTGGGAGTGTTAGTCCAGTGCGATACCTTTATTGTAGCGGTTTGTGGGCGTGGCAGGCGGGTTGGTGGATTCTGGTTCCCAGCGGATTGAGCACAGTTTGCAATCGTAGGTACCCGTGATCGGCTATCTGCCCATGGTGATTGACTTTGGCGCTAGCCGTCGGTGTCTCTCGATACCCTTAAACCCGCGATCATGATCATGATTGACGCATCGATCACCAAACCACCGGCTAGGGCCTTGCTGTTTACAAGAGCCGTGTATCGCAAGCGTTTGTTGATCCTGCCTGAGCGACTTTGGCGCTAGCCGTCGGTGTCTCTCGATACCCTTAAACCCGCGATCATGATCATGATTGAAGTAGCGATCACCACACCACCAGGCTAGGGCCTGGCTGCTCACAAGAGCCGCGCATCGGAGCGTTTGTTGATACTGCCTGAGCGACTTTGGCGCTAGCCGTCGGTGTCTCTCGATACCTTGGAACCCGCGATCACGAACATGATTGAAGTAGCGATCACCACACCACCAGGCTAGGGCCTTGCTGCTCACAAGAGCCGCGCATCGGAGCGTTTGTTGATACTGCGTAAGCGACTTTGTCGCTAGCCGTCGGTGTGTCTAGATACCTTGGAACCCGCGATCACGAACATGATTGACGCATCGATCACCAAACCACCGGTTAGGGCCTTGCTGCTCACAAGAGCCGCGCATCGGAGCGTTTGTTGATACTGCCTGAGCGACTTTGGCGCTAGCCGTGGGTGTCTCTCGATACCTTGGAACCCGCGATCACGAACATGATTGAAGTAGCGATCACCGCACCACCAGGTTAGGGCCTTGCTGCTCACAAGAGCCGCGCATCGGAGCGTTTGTTGATACTGCCTGAGCGACTTTGGCGCTAGCCGTCGGTGTCGCTCGATACCATTAAACCCCA
>VGZN01000548.1 GCA_016872635.1 Planctomycetota bacterium
ACAGCGACTGGCCGATGGAGTGCTTTCGATACTCGAACTGATTGTCGATGTAACGTACAGCGATAAAAAATCGAAGATACTCCTTGAGGTCAATCGCAAGTTGGAAGTCCTGCGTTGGTTGCTTCGCTTGGCATTTGACCGGAGACTTTTAGCGGGCAAGCAATACGCATATAGCAGCGAGCAGATTACCGAGTGTGGTCGAATGATTGGTGGTTGGTATAAGCAACCAGCGGCCAAGGAAGGAGCGATAGGTGAAACGTCACAAGGGGCTACTTGACCGCGTGGTTTGTTTCGAGAATCTCCATGCAGCGTCTCGCAAGGCTCTTTGCAGTCGTCGCATGCGTTCCCCTGGCTTTGAGTTCTTTCTCGAGTTGGAACGCGAGTTGATCGAATTGCGCGAGGAACTGCTTTCCGGTTCGTACTTACCCGGAGAGTATCACTACTTTCAAATATACGAACCGAAATGCCGAACGGTGGCTGCCGCACCGTTCCGAGATCGGGTCGTGCATCACGCGATCATTCGCGTAATCCAACCGCTGTTCGAGGCTCGATTCATTTCTGATTCCTTCGCATGCAGACCTGGAAAGGGTACTCACCGAGCGATGAAGCGAGCGTTGTTCTTTGCTCGGAAGTATCCCTTTGCACTCAAGTGCGACATCCAGAAGTATTTCCCCTCGATCGATCACGGCGTATTGATGGCCAAACTGTCCCGTGTAATCGGCGACGAACGACTATTGAAGGTGATTGAGCGTATTTTGGCCAGTCATGTGGACTATGTCCGCAAGGAGTGGCCGGTGGGGGGAAGTTTATTCGACGTTATTGAGCATCCTGTGGGGTTGCCGATCGGGAATTTGACCAGTCAGTTCTTTGCCAATGTTTACCTGGATGCCTTTGATCAGTTTGTGAAGCACGATTTGAGGATCAAGGGATACGTCCGCTATGTCGATGACTTCCTGCTGTTCTCGGAAAGTCGCTGCGATTTGAGGAGACATGGAGAAGAAATCAGGAAATTTTTGGCGTCGCTCAAGCTCAGAATCCACCCGGACAAGTATCGGCTCACACCGACGGGTTTAGGGGTCGATTTCGTCGGATTTGTGGTGCGCAGTGATGGCCGAGTGCGTGTGAGAGGTTCCAGCGTAAAACGCTTTCGAGACCGATATGAAAAAATGTGCTGGGAGATCAAGCGGCATCGGAGGAAGGTATCGGAGGTCACGCGTAGCGTGATTGCTTGGTCTGGGCATGTCGAGCATGCTCAGAGTTATCGTCTACGTACGACGGTGTTGAGCCGTAGGAAGTAGGAGGGATCGTGGGATGATGGGTTCTTCTGTTCGGGGGATCCGCGGCGGCAACTGGAACAACAACTCCAACAACCTGTCGTCGTCGATTCGCAACAACAACAACCCTAGCAACGAGAACAACAACATAGGTTTTCGTGTCGCAAGCCCCTGGTTCAAAGTGTCGCAAGACAGGCTGAAGACGTTCGATTTGGCATGGTCATTTCAAGTGCTGTGCCAACCATACTTTTTCAGGGACTACCCAAGATTCCTGCGCATTGGATTTTTCCTTTGGGCGAATAATACGCTGCGTGTTCGGCTAGTAGTCGTATCACGAACGACGGACACCGTTTCTTAGTTAGAGGTGCTCGGAATGTCCCGAGCACCTCTAATTTGTAATTCGAAGATACGTCAGAATTCGAACACTACGCAACTTTATATGCTTGACCGAAATAGCTTTATCGCCGACCAACGTCGCGTGCGGCGGGTTTTCAATTCGAAACTCGCAATCGCTACTGCAGCTCTGATCGCGGTCCTCGCGCCATCCATCTACCTCGTCCATCGGTTCCAACTCGCAAAGGTCAACCGACTCTTACGCCAACGCTCCCAAGATTTTCGGGAACAATCTGACTACCCGAATGCGATCCGGTACTTGGATCGTTACCTGAGGCAACGACCGGACGACCTCGAAGCCAAAATCGAACTTGCAGAGTTGATGGATAAATGCGCGATAACAATCCCCGAGATCGAATCCGCAATCGCTCTCCAATTCACAGCCATCGGGCTATGCGATTCGTCACCGGAACTTTATTCACGCCTGCCAAAACTGCGGCAGCGGCTGATTGAACGTTTGGTCGAAATCGGACGTTTCGAGGATGCCATGCGCGAAATCGAACCACGAATTGAAAAGGATCCTCAACCCGATCTTCTGCGAATCATTGCTCGTTGCCGAATGGGTCTCGCCCTCGAGAAGCGGATCGATCCCTATAAAACCAATACTCCCTTCGGAAAACCGGAATGGTATCGTTCTGCGATTTCGCGCGATCCCGTAGATTTGCTCCTAGAGGCACTCGACGCGAATCCAGGAGACTTTGAACTGAATCGGCTCTTGGCCGAAGTAATTCTAAACCGATCGTCGCTTCTGAACCCATCGAAACTCGCCGCGCTCAACGCGGAGGATACTCAACGATTGGTTTGGAACTCCGGTTTACAAATGCTCGCTACGAATCCATCCTCGAGCGATGCTTGTGCCCTCTTTCTAGACATCGCTGCAACGGTTGATCCGGACGCGGCACCACCGCATTTCGAGAACGCCTTAGAAAGGTTCCCGGATGTTGCCCAAATCGAACGCGCGGCAGGAATGTTTTTTCTGAGCCGTGTCACCACGGATTCTAGGTCGGATCTGTCCAGCGAAGACGATGAGCTATTATCGCGTGCAGAGGCGATACTTAAGAAACTAGCCAATCAGAAACGGTCACAAGATGCTCGTGTTTTTGCAGCCTTAGGGGATATTTATTCCCGACGCGGTAACAAAGATGAAGCGATCCGGATTTGGAACTTGGGCTGCACGACGTGCCAACCTCCAACGCTCGAACTCCATTTTCGAATCGCGCAGTCGAATCTACAAGGAGCAGCCGGCGACATCACGTTTCAGTCCTTGAATCAATTGGATCGCGCCATCCAACGCGAATCGATCTCGATTACGCCGAAAAGGCATCGCGAGATGATCCGGGGATCCAAAGAGCTCTGGATTCGTTATTACCAAGCCAATCGCGACTCCGCCGCCATCGAATCGTTGCTGAGCGCTTTGGCCAGCAGCACCGCCTCCGAGGACTCGGAAACACGCTCCGAAACCAGTGAGTTCATCGCGTTCAACTATCTAAGAAGTAAAAAATGGGGCAAAGCATCGATAGCTTTCCAGCAAGCGTTAGCTTACAAGCCTGGAGACGCTCGGTTGCTGCGCGGTGCGGCGCAAGCATCGCTCCGTTCCAATCATCTGCCGGACGCCATCGCCTACCTTCAGTTGATCGATGATAAAACGCTCGATGATTGGTTTTTCCTCGCATCGGCGATCCTTGATGCACATCTTCGCCAGAACGGTTCCAGCAACCCATTTCCGCTGCACAGCGATCTCGGAAGTGCACTCGATGCGTTGGACCATGCGAAGCAACTCCAGTCCCATGATTCGACAAAGGGGCCTGAAGGGTGGCGATTGAGACTGCTGGAAATCGAGCTTGCGATATGCCGGGCAAATCGCGAGGAGCGAGATCTAGTCCTACAATCATCCACCGAAGAGATCGTTGCGATGTGCGAAGGGGCCCCGGGTATCCAAGAATTATGGCAATCGTCGATCTGGGTCCTTCGGCGATGGGGGCAGCAGGAACCACTGAATCGATTGATGGAATTGTTCGCTTCCAA
>VGZN01000549.1 GCA_016872635.1 Planctomycetota bacterium
ACCCATCGAATCCCATAGCGCATGCCTTGGGCCAAATCTGAAATGCAAAGTAGTGCTCGATGTTTGGATAGTCTTCTTTCCATGTAGAAGCAAGGTTTACGAAGTAAGTCTCATAGGTTTCGTATCCAAAGCGGTTGGTCGGACCATCGGCTCCTTGATCGTTCTCTCCTTGATGCCAAAAGATCCCTCTCACTCCGTGTGTTAATCCAGATTGTTGCACTCGCCACAGCAATCGGCCATATATTGTCCTTACGTCGGTTGGATCCTCGCTATTGCGTTGATGTTGGTCGATGCGGGTACCGCCGACCGCTCCATTGATGATACAGATCGGTACCCCCTCTCGCTCCGCAAGCGATTTACCGAGTTCCAATCCCCAATAGCCGATCTCGAGTTCGCCACCTTGGGACCTCGCTCTGGCATCTCCCCACAGCTCGCGCCTCGCTTCTGGTTCCCCACCTGAGGTGGTGCCAAATGTCCTTACCCAAGGGCTCGTCGGTGGGTTATCAATCTTGCCGAAATCCGTTGCGACAGCGTTGGATTGCCCGATGATCAAATAGACATCCCCGCAAAGTATGTCGGATGCCTCATGAAGTATCTCCTCCTTATCATCGCGTATCGCGATCAGCTCACAACGATACTTTTGAAGTGCTGCCGGCAACATCACAGACAACGCGTATTCCCCCTTCTTCGAAGGAGCTATGGTTCTCTCAGCGATCTTCTTCGAATCCGCAAACGCCCGAAGGACCAATCGGTCGGGCTTGAATTTTTGAAGCATTTCGGCCTCCAGGACGCCCCGGTAACGAAGTGCTCCCGTGCGTGTTTTCGCATCTCCCCAACCCACGCGAGGAATGAATTGCCCATCCCGAGGCCGCTCGTCCGCGATAGCTGGCCGTTCGATCCAAGACTCTGTGCCACGTTTTGGTTGCTCAACGCGAATGCGTGTAGTGGTGCTTACTTCCGGCCCACCGTTATGGACGCTAGCCCTGATGGTTAATTCGCCGTTTCCTTGCGCACGCGTGAGTACCAATCTCTCTCCATCTACCCGGCTACCGACCGCAACACCTGACGTGGACCATGAAAACGTCAATTCTCGCGAAGGCCCCGACTGCAATGCTGCTGCATTCGCGATGATTGGCTCAAGGATCAACTCCGATCGACCATCCCAAACCAATTTTGATTCTGTTCGATTAGCAGAAACACTTTGTTTGCCATTGAGAATCGTCTTGATGGTGGTTAGCTCCGGCTCTGGAATACTGTTTCGAATGACGATGGGAACAACGATCGACCGAATTTCGGTTGGATAGACTGCTTTTAGAGTTAGCGATGCGGTCTCTCGATCGATGACTCGCCCGGATGGTACAGCGCAAATCCATCGATCGGTCTCGATGACGTTCTTCGTTCCATTTCTTTCGAGTTCCCAGTAGAGTTTTTCGGCGCCTTCGGCAATCGCGGTTACCGTCCCAGTGTCCCCTTCGTTGATTTCTAAACTACCCGGCATGACGCTCAACTGAGGTTCCGCGGCCGCACTACTTTTATTGACCACCGAACCACAAAGAGTTGAATTCGTTTTTTGATTTTCGTGCTGCAGGTGAATCCAGGTCGCATCGCGAGCGACGCTCGAAAGACGCAACTCGTCGATGATTCCTTCAAATTCATAACGATCGTACCAGCCGCCGACGTAAAACCGTGCCGGGCTTTCGATCGCGAGAACCGGCTTTCGGTTTAGCTCTTCATCGACCAATTGTCCGTCGATGTAGATGCGGGTTGCCTCGGGCGAGTAGGTGTAAACGACATGGAGCCATGAATGCATCGGAACCTCTCGCGAGGTGGCGATATTCCCCCCCGAGAAATAGCAGTCCATATTGATGCGCGACGGGCTGCGATACTGCATGACCACCTTGCCTTGTGCTTTCTCATTTCCCCAAGCGACGATCGTGGTATTCGGGCGGTCGATCCTCACCCAGGCTTCCGTCGTGTGTGGTGTTGAGCCGGCGGGAAGTCCCTCGATCTTTTCGCCCATGGTCAGTCCATGGTTCGGTGAGAAAAGCCTTCCTTGACCGATCGTCCCCGGCGTCGCATTCGTTCCGGTATCCTTGCATTCCATCGCACCGGTGGAGTCGACGAGGGTTTCACCGAGATGCCAGACCGATGCGAAGCCATTGGATTCGTTGAAAACACTCTGTCCCTGGGAACCTGGTTTCGCCGCTGCGTTCCCCCAATGAAGGTTGATCTCTTGGCGGTCATTCCCACGAATCGACGGGATTCGAACCCAGAGGACCGCGAAACCGGCTTGAGGATCCCACGTGTCGATTTCGTAGCTTAGGGATTGGCCCGTTTCCGCGAGGCTGAATCTCAAGTCGTTTCCATCGCTTTGGCATTGGCTGAAATCGAATGTGTCTCCATAAAGTCGAATGCATAATGGAAATTCGAGGACTTCAGCACCGGTGGGTACATTCGCACCTTCGGGCGTCGTGTTGATCCAAATGGATCCTTGATGTTTCCAATTCGCGAGATCCTCCGAGTCGATACCGGTGGCGTTGGTGGAAGCTTCGTCCACACCCCATAGCTGTGCGATAAGTTCCGCCATCTCAGCATCATGCTTGCGAAGCTGTTCGATGGTGAATGGGAAAAAATCGTTGGTAGAAAAATAAGCTTCGGTGCATTCGGCAAAGTATTCTTGGGGTGTCGTCATCGCATACGCTTTGGTCGTCGCTGAGCGGCCGTCTCCAAACCGTTGCTCAACCGCATCGTACCTTCCACTGGCCTTCGCTTTTTTATAAGCATCGCGTATTGGGGCGTTTGCGAAACCGTCCTTCAAAACTCGGTCGTGGTAGGCGTGTGCCAATTCGTGCAAGACGAAATTGGGCATTCGCTTCGTTTCAGCTTCGAAGTTGCGGATATCTGTAAATTCGACACACTGGGCCATGGCTGGATCGCGGCCGTTCGATTTGAGCCACCCTGCATCGGGATGGTACTCGGCTTGAGGTTGCGCGTTAGGGTATTGCTCGGAGAACCAAAGGGGAACCTTTTTCAATTCGAGGACGGCGTCTCCGGGGACGACGCGAGTGATCTCCTGCAATTGTAGCGCAAGTAACTCGAGGGCTTTTGCGAGACTGTCAGGAGCATTCTGGTCTAATTCTTCAGCAATGTGTACAGTCCAGCCTTCGCAATCGGTCGCGCGTCGTTTGGAGTATTGGCCGGCTTTTTCTACGGTCCTTCCGTTTTCGTTGGAGCGAGCCTTTCCCTGCGAGATCGCCATGTTAGCGAGGAACACCATGAGCAAAATGGTAAACCCAAGTCGTACGAATGCGAGTGCGTGCATCGTTGATGTCTCTTCCGAGAAAAGGATTGTGGTGAATAGTGTGCGGTGAACAGACTGCGCAGAAATTCCTGGGAAACCTGAGAAGTACGATAGGTACTGGGCTCAAGATCCTCGAAACCGAGGAGTTCGTTTTTCGATGAAGGCTTGGATTCCTTCTTGAGCGTCCTGAAGCTGGAGGCAGCGGATGTACGCGTCTGTGTCGGCGCGATGGGCAATTTTCGGCTGGAAGCCTTCGTCGAGGTGGACCAAT
Source organism: Planctomycetota bacterium (assembly GCA_016872635.1). Lineage (GTDB taxonomy): Bacteria > Planctomycetota > Planctomycetia > Pirellulales > Pirellulaceae > JBKCUI01. The sequence goes on from VGZN01000549.1 coordinate 3,573, forward strand.
CGTTTGGTGGCTCGCAACGCCTCGGCGGGCATCTGAAGCATCTTTTCGGCGATCTGCAAGCCTCGCTTGGTGAGGGAAGCTCCCGGAACAACCTCACTGACCAGTCC
>VGZN01000550.1 GCA_016872635.1 Planctomycetota bacterium
GGGTGCTATGGCTCGTTGATGCTCCACAGAGGCTGCAGCATTGGAATATTCCATGCGGGCTGCCATCAAGGAGATTTGGTTTTGAAGTTGCAGGTTTTGTTCGGCCAAAAGTCGGACTTGCCCGGCATGCGCTTCGCGCTCCTCCATCAATGCTTGAGTCAATTCCAGACGCGCAGTTGCGTCCGCTTTTTCCACCATCAATGAAAGTAGGAGCGACGCTGGAATGGAAACGTGGGAGTTGCCCAATGACTGTGCCGCTACCGACAAGTCCGATGCAGGTTCGAAACCAGGTTCGGAGGTAATGGCTGTGAATTGGTAGCTAGTGGGGAGTGGTGGAGCGGCAGGAACCATGATGATTGGATCTTCTTCAAGACCCGCGTCGGCTTCATCGACCGGTTGATCGCATGCCTTGCCTTCAACAGTTCCATCTTCGACTTCATAGCATTTGTTACCTGCGCAGATCTTATGACCGCAGTTGACGATTGGTTCTAACTCCAGATCGGGTACGACACCATGGACGGCCAAATGCGCTTTGATCTGAGGCTGATTCGTCAATAGATCCGAAACCCAAACCGCGAGTGTTTGCGGCTTGCGATTCTTGGAGGACTTTTTCACGAGCAAAAGATCCGAAGGAGTATCGCTTAGCTTTGACTCACAAACGGTGCAATTGGTCCGCGTGCTCGTCGCCACAATCCTCGCGGATGATTCATGAATCCCTGGGCATTGGGATTCGCAGCATGAGTTTTTGCATCCAGCATCGGTGGTGTCTTTTTCAACGGTGCTCTCGCAAGCGACGTTCTTCCGCGTTGTCACTGAGTTGGAGTCTAGCTCAGAAGAAGCACTTCCTTCTTGCTTGCAGTTTTCGCAGGGTGATTTGCACTTCAATGGACAGCTATCGGATTCATCGGCTATCGCTGATCCATCGACCAGCGATCCACCGAAGAGTGCTGCTGCTAGACCTAGGACTCGGGTGATTTCAATAAATGACGCTGCATCCATGCTCGCATCTCCGACTACACAACTGATGGAAGAAACCCTAGTGCGATGGCGGACTCAAAATGCGCATCGCTCGAGAGCGAGGATAGCAATTTGTCTCGCCTGAACAAAGACTGATATTTATGATCTCGACCCGGTTCCAAAGATTTTACTACACTCGGGCGAATTGCAGGCCTGTTGCACCCGAGAATGCGAACGCTCGTTTCGGGGCTTTCGCCTTGCTAAAAATAGGTTTGATGTCATTTTGACTGAGGTAATGGGATTTATGGAAAACCATCGAAGTTCAGACAATGGTTTCGAGCGTCCCCGTTCGAGACGGTTGAGGGATCGAATCCGACGACGGTATGTCCTAGTTGCAATGCTGTTGCTCTTGGTAATCATCCCAGTCATCGCAGTCCCAATGGCCCTGCATAATCGGGACCTGGTCGTCGGCGTCATCAATCGGAACGCTGGGATTTCTCCGATGCGGATCGATTTGGCATCGATGGAAGGAGGATGGCTTCGTCCTCTGAAAATCCGAGGTCTCAAGTTGATCGATGATCGAGGGGCTGAGCTCGTCCAGGTCGGATCGGTCGACACGGAGCTGAATTTGCTTTCGCTGCTAACCAGTCCTCGAAACCTCGGGACAATTACGATACGAGACACTCAGGTATTGTTGGATGTGCAACCAAGCACAACAAATATCGAGGAAGCCATTAAGCCTTTGTTGGTGGGATCTCCCTCGCCTGAAAAAACGTCTACTGGAACCGCTGCTGCCCCTTCATTCGTTGGTCGAATTCGGATGACGGATGCAATCGTTCATGCTCGCGATAGCGTCGATCAAACGGCTTGGGAAATGAAGATCACAGAGGCTGATATACCGCTTCCGACTGCCGAACAGAGCATCCCACCGATGACTTTAGTGGGAGTGTTGGTGCAAACAGCAACGTTGCCGGGACAGTCGCCCTTGGGTGGTCAGTTTACTGTGAGGACACAACCTGTCACTCAGAACCCAAATGCACCGATACTTTCCGGGCTCGCTGCGTTGCGAATGAGCATCATCACCCAAGGCATGCCACTTCAATGGATCAGCCTCGTGAAACGTAGACTTCCAGACTTGCCTATAGAGCGAGTGGATGGACATGCGACCGTTCAAGCGGAAGTCGAGTTCCCGGGCGCAAATTCCGTACTAGCAATTGTTCAAACAGCACAACTAGATCAGCTGCAAGTCACTGCTCCGACCCTGCTCGGCGCGAGTGGGGCAAGGATGCAGCAGATCAAGCTTAGCGGGGACTTGAGCATGTCACCGAACCGGATTAGTACTCGCGGTGCTAAATTGGATTGCGATGTTGGGACTGTCACAGCCAAGGCCGATTTAGCGTGGCCGATCGCTATCCCGAACATCACGCAGCCTTGGATCGCCGATTCCGACCTGGACATCCAAGGGACCTTGGATCTGCCACAACTCAGTCGTGTCGCCCCTGATCTTCTGAAGATGCAAGATCAGGTTGAACTCGTGTCTGGAGTTGCTAAGTTGAGCGCAATGCAGCGTCGTAGCCCTAGAATAGAAAACAATTCCAATGGATTGGCGGGACCGTCTTCGGAGCCGCCTGCCAGCAAATACCAACTACAGCTAGGTAGTTTGCAGGCGAACATGCAAGGAAAGATGATCCGATGGGATCAAGCATTGCAGGCATCTGTAGATGTTCTAGGGAACGCAAATGGGACACCGAGTTTCAAGGTTGGATGCACCTCTGAGTTTTGCAATGTCGATGGCTCCGGCGATTTGCGTGATGGGCGTATCACAGCTCAGCTGGATTTAGACAAGATGGAGCAAAGGCTGTCGCAGTGGTTTGTGTTGCCACTCGAGAGTTTGGGTGGGTCGGCGCAAGCATCAGTTGCCTGGACACTCGATGAAGGTAATCGATTGGCAGCAAACGGTTCCATGCGTACAACTCCGGTACGTATTGTTCACAAAAATGGTAATCTCGACGAGCCAGCTTGGGATGGCGAGTTTGCTGTGATCGCGAGGCTAGATGGAACCTCTGTTTTACAAGTTGATCGAGGGCAGGCTTCCTTAAAATCTAATGAAGAGTCATTTGTTGTTCAAATCTTGGAGCCACTATCGTTGGCATCGTACGACCCGAAACTAGGAAGTGCACCAACGGCAGGATTGCAGGTCAAGTTCAGTGGCGAGTTATCCCGTTGGCAACGGCGAGGTCAGCTTTTCGCGGGTGTGGATCCAGGTGTGCAATTGGCGGGAAGATGCGTACTCGATGCCAGAGGTGCGATCGATACCAAGCATTTAGAGATCAGCCAGGTTGAATGGACAACCGAACCATTTCGATGCACCAGTGCAGGTACCACTCTCCAGGAGTCCCGCATGATCGGGCGATTTACTGGTCGAATCGATACTCAGGACTTGGCAAAGCTACAAGTGGACAACCTGCTCGTTCAGTCTGAATCGTTCGCGCTTCAAGCACAGGACGCCGCGACACCCAATCAAGTCATGGGAAGAACTGGCCAAGCAGCGTTTCGAATCGATCCAAGTCGACTGATTGCGTCGGTTCAGGCAGAGCCAACTTCGCCCACGTTGACAGGTGCAGTCCCTGCATCGGCTCCAATCGCTGTTACAGGTGATATCACGGGACAGATGAATTGGACTCTCGATCCGCAGCGTGTTGTTTGGAAACTGGTATC